>JAHBAR020000002.1 GCA_018500015.2 Candidatus Kerfeldbacteria bacterium
GACAGAGAAAGGATGTCTAGCTGCAGGCAATGCGAACGGATATGGTCCAAATACTTCTACTAATGTATGCGCCGTGTCTACCTCAGGGTATGGCGGGGGCGGCAACCTTAACTATGGTGTTGCCGGTGCTGGCCATGGTGGAACGGGCGGTATTGGCACAAATACCACATATGCAGCAGGCATTACATATGACTCTCTTACCGCTCCAACACTCTTTGGTTCTTCAGGTGGTTCCTCAACCACTTCGTACCCCGGAGGTGCTGGTGGAGGAAAGATACGGTTAGTGATTGCTGGTGCACTCACTCTTAATGGAAGCCTTGTCGCTACCGGCGGCAATGGCCTCACCAATGGATCAACCGCCGCTTCTGGTGGCGGCTCTGGTGGCTCTATCTATGTCACTGCGGGTTCTTTGGCGGGTACGACAGGAACATGGAGTGTTGCTGGTGGAAATGGGGCGGTGGGCTCGACGAGTAGAGGTGGCGGAGGTGGTGGCGGACGCATTGCAATCCTTTATGGCAGCGACAGCTCTTCATGGCGCTCAGGGTTGACTGCCGCAGGTGTTGCGCCGGGAGGTACGGCAACCTCAGCAGCTGTTGCCGGCTCTGTGGGAACGTTATATATGGGAGCGCTCACGGTTCCGACTACGCCAACAATCACATTGCCAACAGCGGGCGCTACAGGTCAAAGTCAGAACCTGAATGTTACTTCTAGCACGTACAGCTCAGATGGTTTGGCACATACTTCCACTGATTGGCAAATAAGCGATGACAACACATTTAGTACTGCAGATTGTTCTGATAGCAATATTGTGTGGTGCGCCATGAGCACCACAACACATCTCTCTTCTGTTGATGTGACAACAGTAAATGGTACATTTGCCCACGCACTATCAGCCGCAACCCAGCTCGCAAGCGGTACAACCTACTATGTGCGCGTGCGTTATACCAACGGTGCTGGTTCTTCTGCGTGGTCATCGAGTGTGTCTTTTACAACAACGGGATCAACACCAAGCGCTACCACTCTTGGGACCGATGCATTTGAATCATGGGCGTGGATGGGGATGCCCACCGATCAAGCGTCGTCTACTTCAGGCTCTTCAACCAACTCTATTCTTGGTTGGGTGCACTTGAATTGTGCAAGTTACAGCGCTTGTTCTGGAGGCACGTACAACACGTATCCGAGCGTGAGTGTTGACGTTGCTTCCGGAGATGTTTCCGGTTGGGCATGGGTAGGCAACACGCAAGCGGATTCTGGCACAGGTTTGAGTGTGGGATGGTTAAACTTTGACCCCGCGCCACTTGCTGATGCTACGTATGCCCATGCGTCGTGCACAGCGCCAAATTATTATCCGGCGCCTCCATGTCATGCTGCACAAATCAGCACCAGCAACCAGCAAGAAATTTCTGGTTGGGCCCGTTTTGATACGCTTGCAGCATACGGCGATACTATGCTTGGCACATCAAGTCAAAATAACGATTGGGGGTGGGTATTGCTTCGTGGCCGCAATACAGCCGATAGTAAAGAGTTTGGATTGATATACAATGGAACATCGTTAGAGGGGTGGGCATGGTCTGGCGGTGGAACACTTCCGAGCGGCGCAGGATTTTCCAACACAGTTGGTTTTGGCTGGATGAATTTTTCTTCCGCAGGCTCAGGCTCAACCAGCGGCCCGGCATCTGCCTACGTTTCAACACAGCGCGGTAATGTGTATAGTAAAGAAGGAATCAGCAATCCAAGTGGTACGCTTACACCATCTCAATATAACGCTACGTACCTCATACTCACCAGTGATGGCTCAGGAATTGTAAATTTTAACAGCGAATTGTTAGGCGAAGGGAACTTTACATCAACGAGTTGGTCCCATCTTGATTTACCAGATGCAACCAACGGCTATAAAGGCACGTTGGGCAGGCTTGATCTCACTAAGCTTACAACAATCACCACTGGGTCAAGCAACATCTACGGCAATGCAATAACTTCCATGAGCAACTTCAACTCATTTACCGGTGATCAACTTCTGAACGGCGGTGTATATGTTGTTGGCGCAACCTGTTGTTCTGGTTCATATACTATTGATGAGTCGGTGACATTTACAAATGGTACGGCCTTGCCAAGCACAGGAAGTAGTTATGATGGTAGTGGTGTGATCGTGGTTAATGGTGATCTCACCATTAATGAGAATCTTTTTTACAACAACACTGCGCTGTTGGACATTAGAAATCTTGCCTCAGTAACATGGATAGTCCGTGGCAATCTTACGGTTGGTGAAAACGTTGCGCAGCTCGTTGGCTCGTTCTTGGTTATTGGTGATACAAGCATCGGTGACGGTGTGCACGACGGCACATTCACCACTGTTGCAACAAACGCACAACAACTGTCCGTCTACGGCTTGGTGATGGCTCGCACCTTCTCACTCAATCGTACGTATCAAGGGACTGCAGGCAACGATGAGCCATCTGAGCTTTTCTATTATGACGGTCGTTTGCTTGCCAACACTCCTCCCGGAGTGAGAGATTATACCTCTCTGATGCCTATTGTGACCCAAAGGTAATTTTGCTACTATTCTCAGCGATTAGTATGGATTTTTCAAAAGAAGATATTCGGCATTTAGGGGATTTGTCGAAAATGAAATTGTCAGATGAAGAGATTGAACATTTTCAAAAAGAGTTCACCTCTATTGTTGGATTTATTCAAACACTCGACGAGCTTGATGTTTCAAATGTTGAACCGTTGTATCAGCTCAGTGGTGCACAAAGTCGCACTGGCGTTGATGTCGTAGAGCAGTCTGTTGTGGCAGAGGACATTCGTTCACAATTTCCTGAATCAACTGACGATCAGCACTTGATTGTGCGTTCTGTATTTTCTAAATCTGAGTAGTATGAATTCGATGCATCTTCCTGTTCACCAGCTCCGAGCTGATTTGGACGCAAAAAAATACTCTGCCCAAGAGCTCGCTTCATCTTATATGAAGCGAATTCATGAAACACAAAAAACATTGAATGCCTTTATCACTGTGCTTTCTGATGAAGAAGTAGGGAAGCGCGCAGCATACGCTGACGAACTTATGCGCGTTGGCAAAACTTCTTTCCTTACAGGTATTCCATATGCCGCAAAAGATATTTTTCTCACTCGTGGCATTCGTACAACTGCTGCCTCAAAAATTTTAAAAGAGTACGTTGCAACGTACGATGGAACTGCAATTGAAAAATCCGCTGATGCAGTGCTTCTTGGCAAAGCAAATCTTGATGAGTTTGCTATGGGCTCTTCTAACGAATACTCCGCGTTTGGTCCAGTAAAAAATCCGTACTCACTTGAGCATGTTCCCGGTGGTTCGTCCGGAGGGTCTGCTGTTGCCGTTGCCTCACAGCAAGCAGCCTTTGCGTTTGGTACAGACACAGGCGGCTCGATTCGTTTGCCCGCGGGTTTTAGCTCGGTTGTTGGTTTTAAGCCAACATACGGCCGTATCTCTCGCTATGGCGTGATTGCAATGGATTCCTCTCTCGACACCGTCGGTTTCCTTACACAAGATGTGCGTGATAGCGCAATGTTGCTTGAGGCGTTGGCTGGCCGTGATGAGCGCGACTCAACAACCATTGATCGTCCAGTGGAAAAATATAGTGAAGGGATGGAAGATGGAGTGGCGGGGATGCGGATCGGTATTCCAAAAGAGTACTTTGAAGTTGATGGCGTGCAAGAACCTGTCCGTCGTTCAATTGAAGATATTCGCGCACTCCTTGAGAGCCTTGGGGCAACTGTGCAAGAGGTGAGTTTGCCGCACACGCGCTACGCTATGGCTGCATACTATATTCTCACTCCATCAGAAGTCAGTTCGAATCTTGCTAAGTTTGATGGCATTCGCTATGGAACACGTCCGCTCAATGCAAAAAATTTAGACGAAATTTATCTGGAAACCCGCGAAAACGGTTTTGGAAAAGAGGCAAAGCGTCGTATTATGCTTGGAGCATTCACTCTTTCAAGTAATCACATTGACAGTTATTACAATAAAGCGTTGAAAGTGCGCCGTCTTGCTGCGCAAGATTTTGAAAATGTATTTAAAGAAGTTGACATGATTGTTTGTCCAACAACACCGACAGTGCCATTCAAGCTCGGGGAAAGAATGACTGATCCAGTATCGATGTATGTTGCTGACAGTCTCACCATCCCAACAAGTCTCGCTGGTGTGCCTGCGCTCTCACTTCCGGTTGCGTCCCACAATAATCTTCCTATTGGTGCGCAATGTATCGCTCGATTGTTCGACGAACGAACGCTGTTTCGCGTTGCGCGCACAATCGAACGCGAGCTTCAGTGGACCAAGCCTCGCCTTGCTATTTGAGCATAGTGCTGAAGTTATGCGCAGTAATGGCTTGTACACATTGCATTTTTATGGTATACTATTCAATGTAAACTATCGTAGGTATAAAATATGGCAAAGAAAATACTTTTGGTTGAGGATGATGAGATGCTACATACAATGTACACTCAGAAATTCACCAAAGAAGGGTATGATGTACAATCAGGCTACAATGGCGCAGAAGGTGTTGCGCTTGCTGAAAGTGAGAAGCCAGATGTGATTTTGCTTGATATTATCATGCCTAAAATGGATGGTTTCGCAGCGCTCAAAAAGATCAAGAAAAATCCAGCAACAGCTCAAATTCCAGTTATCCTTCTCACGAATCTTGGACAAGAAGAAGATATTCGCAAAGGTAAGGAGCTTGGAGCTTCAGACTATTTCATTAAGGCGAATCATACTCCGCAAGAAGTAGTCGATAAGGTAAAATCCATCATCGGTTAAGCTTGTTAAAATCGCACAATACTTGTCGTTCGCCGAAGCATTCCTTCGGCGTATTTATATATACGCCTTCAGTCGTGCTTCAGCTCCACGACTTCGTCTTCTGCGATTTTTCCGGCGCTTAACAATCCCGTTGGTTTGCTTTAAGTGCAATTTTTTGATATACAACTTGTGAACTAATTATTCTTTTTATGATGGAACGAACACTTATTATCATCAAACCAGACGCATTGCAACGCAATTTGCTTGGTGAAATTATTCATCGCTTTGAACGCAAGGGTCTCAAAATTCTTGGTCTCAAAATGGGTATTCTTAGCGACGACGTGATTACTGAGCACTACTCACATTTAGCTGACAAGCCTTTTTTTCCAAAAATCAAGAATTTCATGCAGTCTGCTCCTGTGGTGTTTATGGTGCTCGAAGGCTTGGAAGCGGTCAGCGCTGTACGTTTGATCGCTGGCGAAACCAAATCCCGCAACGCTGATGGCGGTACTATCCGTGGCGACTATGCAATGTCAATTCAAGCAAACATCGTGCACGCATCTGACTCTGTTGAAAATGCACAAAAAGAAGTTGCTCGTTTTTTTGCATCAGAAGAAATTTTCGAATACAAGAAGATGGATTTTGAGTGGGTGTATTCAGAAGACGAGCGAGGCGCATAATGATTCATCGATTTGCTACAGTTACGGAAGAAGATATCGCTCGCATTACGCCGAGCGATATTGTTATATGCACTGATGAGGTTGCGCCTCAGAATACAGACACACTGTTGCGAGCTGATCGCGATGAATTTTCTATGCTGCTTCACAAGTGCAATGAGCTGGACGTTCCGGTGTTGGCGCAAGGTGTATATGCGCGCTTACTCGCGTACGAGTATGGCGGCGTTGTGCAGCCGCAACAGCACAAGGCAGAGCAGGGCAGTGTGCTGTTGTTCAAGCTTGCGCCAGCGCGTGATGACGCTTGGCTTTCGGGCATTGAGCACGAGCAGTCTGCCATATCATTTCGCTCCGACGACATTATGCAACTTCCACTGCTCGCACTTCCTCTTCAAAATTCTGAGCTCACACAATTCCACACATTCAAAATTGTCGGGAAAATGCAGTACGGGGTACAATGGTATAATCAAGATCTTGTCACTCTTTTTATAAAAAATACTACACATCACTATGAAAAAATTACTGTATAGCAGTAGTAGCCATGACGCGAACATGTTGTACGCGGTGAAAGTCGAAATTCCAGACCCATTTTATTTTTTGGATTTAGGAGCAGGGGAGAAAAAATATATTTTCCTCGATGCGCGCGAATACGGCGTGTTTCAAGAAGCGAACACAAATCCTCTGATCGAGTGCGTGCTTACCAACGCGCTTGGTGACGAGTTGAAAAAAATATCTGTGCCCGCAGGTTCGTCACGCGGTGCGCGTCTGGGCGCGTACATTGCGCAGAAGTACGCGTTACTCAACGAACCTGTTGCTGTGCCGTCAATTTTTCCTCTACAACTCGCTGATGAATTACGTGCGTGTGGCATGACGCTTCAGCCAACAGAGCAGCTCTACCCAGAGCGGCTGACCAAAAGGGATGACGAAGTGACGAAGATCGAAGATGCATTGAAGCGAACACACTCTGCGTTCAAACGTATTGAAGAGATCTTACGTGCATCCAAAATTGAAGGCGATGTGGTGATGTACAAAGGTAAGCCACTCACCAGCGAACTGCTCAAGCTTGAAGTTGAACGTGCATTTGTGGAAGTTGGGGTGATGAATGTTGAGGGTATTATTATCTCGTGCGGGCCACATGCAGCTATTCCGCACCATCGAGGAGCTGGAGTCATTCGTGCGCATCAAACTATCATCTGCGATATTTTTCCACGGAACATGGCCACAGGCTATTTTGCCGACATGACGCGTACGTATGTAAAAGGTGAGCCGTCCACGGAGTTGCGCAAAATGTATGACGCTGTGAAGCTTGCACAAGAGCGAGGCATTGCTGCCGCACGCCCGGGGGTTGCGGGTAAAGATGTGCATCAAGCATGCGTTGATACATTTGCAGAGCATGGGTTTGTGACCACGCCCGACGAAGGGTTTATTCACGGCACTGGCCATGGTTTGGGCCTCGACGTTCACGAGCTTCCATATGCCGCAGCTGGTCAAGCGATGCTCCTTCACAAAGGGAATGTCATCACTGTTGAGCCAGGGTTGTATTATCCAAAATACGGTGGAGTCCGTATCGAAGATGTCATTGTCATCACCGACACCGGCGCACGCAATTTGACGAACTACCACAAAGAGTGGATTATTGCCTAGAGCATCTTGAAAAAAGTATGATCATATGCTAGGGTAGCCGTTATATGGAACAAGTAATGGATCGTTTAAGGGAGAGAAAAGCTGAGAGCTTGCCTTCGTTACAGCCCGGGCAAGGTGTATTTTATTTGGAGCGAGGTGATGGTGGGTTTTCTATACGGTCCGCTGTGTATGTTGGGGAGATTATTGATGATGAGCGTCGGCCACGCGCTGCTCTTTCTTTACATGCTGTCACAGATCCTCAAGAGACACTTATTGCATACCGAAAAGTCGCCGCTCCAACTGCTGAAGACCATCGCGAAGAGCTGCAAGGCACAATACAGGCTGAGAAGCCAGAAGGAGTATTGGATGTGGATAGTAAGACTGTTCAACGACTTAACCCTTCGCGAGAATCGATTATTGCATCGGTTCGAGTATCGCGAGATGCCTTGCAAGCACAACAGCACGGTATAGAAGATCCATTATCCTCATTACGGGAACATGAGCAAGCATACTCTCGCGCTATTACTGATATGTTGGCAGGAAGAATGACGCTCGAAGCCTATGGTATTTTAGAGGGATCTGCGATGCGTCAGATACGTTTAGCATACACAGACCTAGATAGAGATATGCCAACTCAGGCTGACAGGAATGGTTGGGAGTATGCGGTGATGTGTGTCAATGACTTACAGCGTGCATTGAACAAAGTGCGTGGCGATTTTATGCAATTTAGTCAGCAACAAGCAGACAGACAACAAGAGCTCATACAAAATCAAGCACGCTCTGCTCGAGATTCATTCGAACTTGCTTTGATTAGTGGCGGTTTAGAGCAATTGAGAGCTCAAGGAGCCGCTCTTATTGAACGGCATCGTAGTGCACGTAATAGAGTGATATCTACACTGGGCATATTGCTACAGATCAATGATTGGTATCACCAATCCAATCCAAAAAAATAAGGTCTACAGAGGAAGAGTGGCCGACTGCTGAACGAGTTCAGTAGTCGGCCTTCTTCATGTAGACCACCGGCGCGAGAGCCGGAAGGAGCATGTGGAGGAATGGCGACATCGCCACGTGATCCGCTCCGAGGATCAGGGCATTAGGGAAGCGACGAGCGACGAGCGCTCCTACCGCGCCGTACTCCGGCGCTTGGCTGAGGATGATGCGAACAGGGTCGCACTCCTCGCCGTGCCAGCGCTTGTACATCGGGTGACGCATGCGCGCCATGCCCTCGAGCTCGTCGGGCTTGAGGTGGAAGACGCCGGAGAGTTCTTCGCGCGCCACGCTCTCACGAGCGCGCGTGAGCGTGCTTTCCCACTCAGCGCGAGAGACGAGCTCGCTCCAGAGCGGAGTCTCCAGAATCTCCTCAATCCCAGGCGAGAGCTTCTCAGCCTCGGCGCGCAGAGCCTGTTGGCTCCGCTGGCACCGTGCCTTGAACTCATCGCGCGAGATGCCGAGCCTCGCGCACACCGTGTCCGAGTCGCCCTCGAAGTCGGCGATCGCAACCACGATGCGCAGCGGCGTTCCCGTGCGCTGCTGCATCTGGTGCAGAAGCACGGCGGCTTGCAGCGCACGTCGCGCCACGAGTCCGACGCCATCCCACAGCTCGCGGAAGTTGTAGCTTCCATTCTCGTGGGAGTAGTCGGGACACACGGTGATCACCACCGTGGACTCGTCGCCGCGCGCGAGGCGCGCGAGCCATTCCGCGACGACCGGCTTCATCTGCGCCGGTGGTGAGTAGCAGTCGAGTTCGTACATGAACTCGACGAACTCTTCGCCACAGACCCCCACCTCGAGGATCTCCTTGTACTTGCGCGTGATCTCCGGCGTGAACCTGTCGAGCGGCAGGCTAATCATCCCCAGCTCGATGAGGAGCTGGGTGGGAAGGGTCAGGTGTGTGCCCTGGTGCGTCGCGCGCACCGCGTGCCACGCTTTTTCGGGCTCGCGGTTGATGAAGCGTCGTCGCAAGCGCTTCGACATTTCTGTCGTGTGCTCGCCGCGCTTGCAGCGATTCGGCTCCACATGCAGCCCCTTGTAGCCTGTGATCTCGAGGATTTCCTCGAGCAGATTGCCGGGGACCACATGCGCCCCATGCCGAGCGAGGTACTCGGTGAGATTGAAAGCCATGAGAGCTCCAGTTGCACGCTTCAGGTCGCGTGCAGTCTCAAGTTGAAAGTGCGTTCCTGAGAAATGCTCCTCTTCATTTCTCAACAACTCACTAAACAAAAACGCCGGCGTGGAGCCGGCGTTGAGAGGAAGTTTACGTTTATGCAACAACAACACTCATCGACGGTTCCGATGTCGGCGTAAACCAGAAATAATATTGAGCCGAATGAGTGATCATAAGTTGGAGGAGAGTATACCCGTGATATTTTTCTTTGTCAAAAGTATACTTATCCACAGACTTTCTTGACGCTCTGCAGCACCCGGTGTATCCTCTTGTGCAATATGAAGCACCAAAACGCTCTCATCCTTCCAGTCGTCATTATCCTTCTTACACAGATGGCTGGTTAGTTGCACGCTTCACACGTAGACACCAATCGGCCACACGGCCGATTTTTGTTTAACCCTCACAACCATATGAAATCCACTCAATACACGCCCATTCTACCGCTCGTCATTATCCTTCGACCCCCGACGGCTGATTGAATATTGTAGAAAAAATATTTTTCACATCAATCGACCGCCTACACAGCGGTCGATGTTTGTTATCTGAATACTGTCACTTGAGGAGATCAGCATTCAGGCAATGAACCTTAAAAAATGGTGATCGTCTGGCCTGACAGATGATACTAGGAGGCACCATGGTGCGCAGCAATGACTCGACCGCCCGTAGGGGCGGCAAGTACTTTCGCGACCTCGACCTTCTCCCGTGGTACGCGGAGAAGGGATTGATCCCGGGAGGGGAGGAGAGCCAGAAGTGGCTCGCGGAGAACGGCTTCCGCGATGTCGATGGCAAGCCCAACGCCCGCAAGGCGTGGGAGTTCGTGGAGAACAAGCTTCAGATCAAGTGGAGCTGGGATGGGGGCAAGGAGGGTAAAGGCGACCACTACATCGCCTGGGACTACTACCCACGCATCCTGGGGCCTCAGGCCCAAATGATGCAGCCCTCGCTGGCTGACCTTGTCCGGCACTGCCGTGGGGACATCACGCTCAAGTTTGTACCGCACACACGCGACGAACACGAGCGGCACATGCTGCCGCTGCTGGTGCAGGGTGATGCCGGAAAGCTTTTCTCGGAGCTCATCCGGGATCACGGCCACAAGCCGCCGAAGGGGCGCGTGCTGAATGCGGTGTCGAGCTGGCTCGAGCGTGCCAGCGCTGCTGAGGAGTCGACCGTTCACTTCTTCGTCTGCCCCGACTGGGAGACGTGTGACGGGCGATACACGTTCGATAGTCTCGGTGAAGGCATTGGGCTCGTGGCTCATCGCGCGCTCGGCATTTTGCCGAAGTTCTTCCGGTTCACGCAGGAGGCTGGTCTCCCGAACGTCCGCTTCAAAGTTGCTATCGGTGACTTCGAGGGCGACTCGGTGTCGGCGTGCCAGCGCATCGGCATCGACGCTACGGAGTTTCGGCGTCGGTGCCGTCTCTCGCAGCAGGCGTTCCAGGCTGAGCTTGAGCGTCGCTGCCCCCAGATGCTGTCCAGCTGTACCTTCCCGTTCGCGACTGAACTCGCGGGCGGCCAGGGGCGTTGGGGTGCGATCTTGGACTGCGCACGCCAGTGTGTGGGAGATGGGCTTGAGAATGCGATGCGGCTTACCCCGAAGGAAGTGGACGAGATCGTGAACGCGCGTCGCTCCCTCTACGAGCGGTGGTATGGCGAAGGCTGCGACTCGCGCGCAATTCTCACCGGACAGCTCCCGGAGTACGGCGCGATGGGGCTGGTGGCTCGCGACAGCACGAACCCGCTGATCGTCGGCGTCGACCACGCCGTCATGGCGCACGGGTTCCAGATCGGGGGAGAGGAGCCGCTCGCGGTGGTCTACCTGCGCCACAGCGACTATTAGCCGGAGGAGGCTGGTGGTCAAACGGTTTTGCAGGATTTTACCGTAAAAATCCTGTTCTTTTTTTCCTAAAAATAAATATCCTACACACTGTCGGCGGCGAAGCCGCACGACCGCTTTGCGACTTGTCGTTCACTCTCGTCCTTCCTCACTGTACATCTGTGTACAGCTCGGTCGTGCTCAAGCTCCACGACGGCGCATTGTTTGGATCTTTATTTTTAGTGCATTTATAGAAAGTTGACGCTCAGCACTCTGGTGGTATAGTTGGATCACCTTCATGTACGAAGGTGTGGTCCTCTATACATCCATTTTCACAAATCTATTTCTTGTTGAACGTGGTCCCTCTGTGCATTCGTGCGCAGACATCGCGTCACATGCAGTTCATATGCTGCGTCCTGTTGCCATCGATCGGGAATTTCTCGATTGATCCGGAACCGTGAGTTTTTCAACTCCGATGGACGCAGATGGTGGTGCCAATTCAAAATGGCATCATAAGCTCACCTCACTTTTGGGGGGAATTGGATGTCGAGGATCACGCCTTCGGGCATGAGAGTTCAGTCCGCGGGTGTAGTACAATGGTAGTATGCGAGCTTCCCAAGCTTGAGACACGAGTTCGATTCTCGTTACCCGCTCCACCATTTTTCTTCAAAATCCTCAACGTTTTATTTGAGGTGTGTTTTGAGATTTACAACTTTGCTTGTACTAATTTTACCAAATTTTCTAACGATTCAGGGAAAGGAGTGTTATTTTCAAAGACAATATCTACTGTATTAAAATTTTCAAATTGTTTTTTGAACGCAAGATACATACCAACAGGGTCTTTAAGTATGTGCCCCTTCCGCTGATTTTGCGTTAGTCTATCTTTGATAGTTTCCTCATTGGCTTTAACCCAGACTATGATATATGTACCAAAATACTTTTCTGCACCATCAAATAAAATTTGGCGCAGCAATTTTTTATGTAAAGTTTCATCAACAATAATATGTTTATGTTTTTTCGCGAGTTTAGCAAAATCTTCAACGACTCGATGAAAAGTTTTGACCCTTGTCTCGTCAGAAAAAGGAATATTATTTTTGAGATTATATTCATAGTTCGGGTCAGTCGGATAAACCTCTTTTTTGACCAAATCAACGTCGTAATAATAAATCCCTAGCTTTTCTGCAAGAGCGCGCGCAAGCGAAGTTTTTCCAGTTCCAATGAGACCAGCAACAAATATGACCATAATATGTACATTCTACCAATTTTTTCTCGCGAGTAAAAATGAACGCTCGTTACCCGCTCCCACACGTCACAGGATTGCGTTCTGTAACAAAAAACAGCCCCGAAATCAGTTCTAATCTCAGAGTTCTAATCTCAGAGATTGGAACACAGAGATTCAACCTCTGAGATTAAAACAAAAAACCGACTTCATCAGCCGATTTTTTGTTTTTTGGAAGTTATTTCATTGCAAGAATTTCTACTTTAGCCCGTTTAACGCCAAACTGCTTTGCTTCAGCGTATGTTGGCAACCACACGTCGATCATACTGCAGGGTTTACGTGCTGCGAGACGATCTTCGACCACAAAAATTTGGTCGCCGAAGAGATCGGGGATTCTGACACGCGTACCAAACGGTAAACAGTTGGCAGCAATGGTGCCCATGCGTACGTGCGAACCGTTGGCTGTGATGAATGGTGAACTATCAGTCAACTCAGGCAAGCTTGTGTATGAAGTCATCAGATACACGGCCGTTGATGTAACTTGTTCTGGTGTTCTCAGTTGCGCAACAGGTTGTAGTGCAGCCACCGGTACAAGCCCAGCATAGATATTATAGACATTCACAGTTGTGAGGCGTGGGGCATACGCATCTGCTGTATCTGGTGCAGCAAAAAGGGTAATACCTAGAGCGATGATGCTCGTCAGCGCAACGCGCTTTGACAAGCGGGTAAGAGATTGAAAAAGAGTGTATATCATAGATTGTCGCCAAAGCGACCGAAGAGAGTACTCTTTTTTTGCCCTTTTGTCAAGACTCTTATTGATTTTTATAGCTAAATTTAGCGAAATTTAAAAAAGCACTTTTTGGCGTTTTTAAGGTGGCGCGTACGAAAATCTATCGCATAAATTTGCGCCGAAATTCATAGTTTCTGGTATAGTACCTCCATGTTTAGAGAGACTTTTGACGACAAAAAACGTCGCGCGCGCAAAATTTTACGGATTTTGAAAAAGACATATACGGAGCCAGGGGAATTTGTGCATTGGACCACGCCGCTTGAGCTGGTTGTGGGAACGCTGCTTTCAGCGCAATGCACAGACAAGCGCGTGAATATCGTCACGAAGAGTTTGTTCAAAAAATACCGCACACCAAAAGCGTATGCGTCGGCATCGCTCGACGAACTTGAAGCCGCAATTTCATCGGTTACCTATTTTCGTTCCAAAGCTCGCTACATTCAAGGTTTGGGTCGCATGATTCTGAGAGACTTTGGCGGCACAGTGCCGAGCACGCTCGAAGATTTGGTGAAGCTGCCGGGCATCGGCTACAAGTCTGCACATCTGGTGATGTCAAAAGTGCACGCGCAGCACACCGGTATCGCGGTCGACACGCACGTGAAGCGCGTTGCGCCGCGTCTTGGACTCACGCGTCAAAAAGATCCCGGGAAAATTGGCGCTGATTTAGAAGCGCTGTATCCACGTGCAGATTTTTTGAGCGTCAACGAATATCTCATCATGCATGGTCGCGCGATTTGCGCGCCGCGCAACCCCAAGTGCAACGAGTGTCCTGTGCGTTCGCTGTGCCCCTATGGTCGTGTTTCTCGTGCGTAATTTTTTTGCTACACTATATATACTATGATTACCATCAACAGCACTGTACCCGACATTGAGGTCGAGGCGTTCCATAACGAAAAAACAATCAAGACAAAACTTTCTGATTACCGAGGCAAGTGGGTGGCGTTGGTATTTTACCCCGCAGATTTTACTTTTGTGTGCCCAACCGAGTTACAAGAACTTGCTGGCTTGTATTCAGAATTCCAAAAGATTAATACCGAAGTGCTCTCAGTCAGTTGCGACACGGTGTTTGTACACAAAGCATGGCATGATAACTCAGAGGCCATTAAACAGATTCAATTTCCAATGCTGGCTGACCCCGCACGCAAAATGGCAGAAGCATTTGGCGTGCTTATTCCAAACGAAGGCCTCGCGCTTCGTGGTTCGTTTGTGATCGATCCAGACGGCGTACTCAAAACGAGCGAGATTCATGACAACAGCATTGGTCGCAGCGCTTCCGAGCTGTTGCGCAAAATCCAAGCCGCACAGTTTGTTCGCGAGCACGGTGGAAAAGAAGTGTGTCCGGCAAACTGGAAGCCAGGGGCAAAGACATTGAAACCTGGACTCGACTTAGTAGGTAAGATCTAATTAACATTTTTTATGACATACTCTCCAAAAGACTACTCAAACCTCATTGGTCTTAAAGGGTTTTCTGATCAACTGTTGCAAAACCACTTCAAGCTGTATCAAGGATATGTTACGAATACCAACAAGCTCAACGAGTTGTTGCTCACCACAGATCCAACCACGCCAATGTACGCTGAGCTCAAGCGCCGCTTTGGATGGGAGTTCAATGGCATGCGTTTGCATGAGTTGTATTTTGAGAATATGAGTCAAGCCTCTAACGGAATGAACGAAGCGCTCGATGTCACAAAACAAATCGAGGAAGATTTTGGTTCTTTCGAAAATTGGAAAAAAGATTTTTCATCCACAGCAGCAATGCGCGGCATCGGATGGGCGATTTTGTACTATGATTTTTCCGCAAAGCGCGTCTTCAACGTATGGATCAATGAACACGATGTTGGTCACCTCGCTGGCGGTATCCCATTGGTAGTGCTTGATGTCTTTGAGCACGCCTACATGCTCGACTATGGAATTAATCGCGCAGACTATATCAAAGCGTTTTTTGATGTGTTGGATTGGAATGCAGTCGACTCCCGCTTCATGAGATAAAAGGTATAAATTCACGTACTGTATAAAAAAGTCATGGCACAGCCAGAGACTTTTTTATACCCTTCGGGCTTGTCCTTCGTCCTCGGGCTCTCTCGACGTAGCGCCCGCTACGCCTCGGTCGCCCTGCGGACTCCAGGACGGCGCATTACGCGAATTTCTAACCTTTTATAATTCATATGTAAACAAAAAAGCGACTTTCATGATTAGTCGCTTTTTTGTTATTTTTCTTGCGCTTTTTTCAAGCTCGTGCGAATGCAGCGTGTGCATGCCTTCTGACGTTTTCCACCGATCACCGCGTATTGCAGGTTTACGTGTTGGCGCTTGATTGTCGCAATGTTTGAGTGGGATCGTGAATGACCTTTGAGGTATCCGCGCTCGCACACATCACAAACCTTTGACATACTGAGCTTCTTTAAGGAATAATGAGCGTTGTTGAGGATACAAGAAGTACTTAAAGATGTCAATATTATATGTTTGGAACTACATTGTTAGAAAACCCAATCTATTTTTTTCTCTGGGCACTCGCAATTGTGCTTGGTATGACAATTCACGAATTTTCGCATGCGTTGATTGCGTACTGGCAGGGGGATAGGACTGCCGAAGATGCCGGTCGTCTTACGCTTAACCCGATTAAGCACATCGACATCTTTGGGTTTTTGCTCTTACTTCTTATTGGTTTTGGTTGGGCAAAGCCAACGCCGTTTAACCCCTACAATTTAAAGTTCAAACGTTTTGGTTCAGCACTTGTTGCACTCGCAGGTCCAATTTCTAACCTTCTTGTCGCCATTGTCATTGCTATTGCTATTCGTCTAGTTGAAATCACTCTACAGCTCCCGTCAACCAATTTGATGATGATTTTTTTCTTGTACTTAATTCATATCAATATTTTACTGGCGGTGTTTAACTGTATTCCCATTCCGCCGCTTGATGGCTCCAAAGTGCTCTACACATTTATATTTGAAAAATATCCCAACGTCGTATTGTGGCTCGAACGCTACGGGACATTTGTTTTGCTTGGCTTAATTTTTTTTGGCGGCGGGATTATTCAATCTATTGTGAGCACCATCTATAACTGGATTTTTAACATCGTTTTTTGGGGAGCGCTCTAACAATTCTTACGCACTTTGGTTGAAGATGATGTTGAATGCCGGACCTATACCGACAAGGACGACGTATACAATGACAACAATGGTCAGAGCAATAAGTGCGTTGAGGATGTATTTTTTCAGCTCTTCGCGTTTCGCATGATCCTTCTCGTGCATCATTTGGTAACCGGATAGTGCAGAAACAAGAATCACGATACCCAAGATCACAAAAATAAGTACGCGAGCGAGAACGAGTAGAAGCGGAAAGATTTCTGTGCCCATATGTATTTTGAATGAGTATATTGTAGCGTTCTATACAAAAGAACGCAATTTTGAAACCTACCCCTTTTGGTCTCTGATACCAAGTACCATAGGTTTCTAAATTAAGCATGGCGGCCTAACAACAAGATTGCTTCGTCAGGGCGTTGTCCTTCCTCGCAACGACAACCCTTCTTTTGTGCGATGAACTTTGTCCATGTCATTGCGAGGAGTTCAAACTCCGAAGCAATCTTGTTGTTTCTTTTCTGAGATCTGTCCTTTTTGGATCAGATCCCATTGGGCTTAATCCAATAAGGATGAAGTCTGTTTTATCCAATGACAAGACACAGCAGGACCCGCGTGTGAGGGGGCAAGGAGGGTGAGCATAGTACTATCGTCCCATAGTCAAGACCTTCGCAACACTTCATGCACCACTTCCATGGGTGTGTTGCACCCAAGTCCCATGTGTAATCGTTGTGTATTGTAGTATGTC
>JAHBAR020000023.1 GCA_018500015.2 Candidatus Kerfeldbacteria bacterium
ATGTGTATAAGAGACAGGCGCAGTATGTTGGCGCAAGATTGTACGCCTCATAGACTTGCCTGTGCCAAGCAAAAAATTAAACGATTAGTTGATATGCTCGAGGCGGAACGCGTTGGGTTGCTTGTTTTTTCGGGCGCAGCGGTGATGCAGTGTCCGTTGACCACCGACCGCCAAGCGTTTGCAATGTTCTTGGATGCGCTTTCGGTAGAAACTATTTCGTCGGGCAGCACGTCGTATACGGCGGCGCTGGAAAAGTTACTGGAGGCATTTTCTGGCTTTGCTCCTGAGCGGACCAAATTGGCGATCTTGTGTACCGACGGCGAAGATTTTTCATCGAATCTCGCGAGCGTTCAGGCGAAGCTCGCCGGTGAAAAAATACGTGTTTGCACCTTCGCGATAGCAACAGAAGAAGGAGCGCCCGTTCCTTTGTATGATCAAAATCACCGTCAACAAGGGTTTCAAAAAGATGAGCAAGGGCGTGTGGTGGTTTCGAAATTGAATAAAAATATTATGCAGCAAATCGCGCGTGACACCAACGGCATGTATGTGGCCGTTTCATCAGATGATAGCGACGTTGGGCAGATTAAAACGTGGGTGAGCTCATTTGAAAAAGCGCGTTGGGATGAGCGTGAGGTCAACCGTTTGCAGGAGAAGTACTATTATTACACAGGATTTGCATGGCTTTTGTTATTAGCGGAGTGGTTGCTATGAATCGAAAAGCTTGGGTTGCCCTGTTTTTATTTTGTATCTCGAGTGCAGTTGTGGCGCGCGAGCCGTCACTGGTCTATGAGCAGCAGTGTGCGCGTAATCCTCACGATTATGCAGCTCTTTACAATGCAGGAGTTGCGGCCTTTAAGGAAAACAAGCTGGAGCGTGCGCAGGAGTGCTTTGATGCTCTGAAAAAGATCGGAGCGGCAGCGCTTGACGAGCGGCAGGGTGAGGAGCTCTTTTATAACGCCGGTAATACCGAGATAAAATTACAGAAATATGCCGAGGCGATAGAGAGTTTTAAAAAAGTGCTTACCTACAATCCACATAATGAAAAAGCTCAACAAAAACTTGCGCATGCACAACAGATGTTGCAACAAAAAAAGCAACAAGAGCAAGAACAGCAGCAATCAGATGAAAAAAATGATCAGCAAGAGCGCGATAACAACGAACAGCGTAACGATCGGCAGCAGGAGCGTGAAAGTGAGTCAGAGCAGCAAAAACGCGATGAGCAACACGAGCATGAAGAGCAGAAAAATAATGAACAAAAAGCAGACAATCGTAAGCCAACAGAGCGTGAGCAAAAGCAAGATCAACACAAAGAACAAGAGTCAAAAGGCGCTGAAAAATCGGGCGGCACGCAGAACCAAGAAGAACGGCGTGCTCCAGAGCCTGAGCTGACTAAAGATGAACAGCAGCTGTTAGCTGCGGTTGAAGATCTTGATAAAAGAATGCAAGGCGCCTTAGATGCGCGTAAGCTTAAAAAAGCGGAGGGGTCGACGCGTGGCTATCATAACTGGTAAGATACAAGCACTCTTCTTATCGTGCATTGCAGTGCACGCAAACTTTTATGCAGCGCATGTGCCGACGCAGCAGCGCATACCGACAAAACCATCTTGTACCTTTGAGCTTACGCTGAGCAAGCGTGAAGTTTTTCTCGAAGAACGCGTTCCCTTCAAATTACGTCTTACCTTTGATCAAAGTGCCTACACGCTCACTAATATTGTCGCGCCAACGATCGATGGGATCATGCTTGAGCCTCTTTCAGCTGCTAAAAAGGGCCATCAGATGGTTGATGGCGTGAGTTGTTTTGTGTATGAATGGGATGGAATTTTGTATCCGCAAAAAACGGGTACCCTTGTGATTCAGGGGTTTCAGGTTTCGGGTGAGCAGCGATCATCGTCTATGCGCGGCATGTGGAGCGTTTTTACGAGCAATTCTATAGCGTTCTGCTCAAATTCAGCAATGCTGCGCGTGCATAACGTGCCGGGAGATACTCGAATGCAGGGGCCCGTCGGCAACTTTTATGAGGTGCATTTGGAAGCTGAGAGAACGAGCATGCGTGCTGGTGAAGCGGTACTCTTGAAGTATCGCATCAAAGGAGATGGTAATTTGCATCTCTGTAAACACCCCGAGATTCAGTTGCCTGAAGGATGTAAATGGTATCCCGCAGAATTTAAAAAGGATCAGCAGGGCTCTGTTTTTGAATATGCGGTCCAGGTGATGCAGGATGGGGTTATTGTGATTCCGTCGCAGCTGTTTAGATATTTTAATCCCGATCGTCGCGCGCATGAAGAGTTATTGACGGGATCGATTCGTCTTTTTGTTGATCCGGCGCCCAAAAGCGCTGCTCTGCCCGACATGAACCTTTCTCGCATCCCTGGAGTTGGTGATGTTGCAGATGAAGAGGCGAAGCGTGCGATGCAGGCGCCCGCGTCGCTCATCCGTAAGCTCGCCCTGCCCGATTGGATGTTTGTTGTGAGCCTCAGCTTGCTTCGCTGCTGTGCTGTGGTGCGATTATGGTATGAACCTTTAGGGAATCTTTGGCAGCGACTGCGCAGCCGGTATGGGCGTAAAAACGTAGTGCGGCATGCGCGTTATGCGATTACCGCAGCAAAAAAAAGTGAAGATATCAGCCAGCTGTATCAGGCCTTCAAAGAATTGCAAAGTGTGGTAAACTGGGACAACATTCAAAAAAATGACCAGCAGGCCTATGAAGCGTGGCGTTTTTTTTGGCAGCGGATGGAGGCCGTAAAGTTTGATACAGAACGTTCATTGCCGCTTGGCGATGAGCTGTTACGAGAGGCTCACCGGTGGGTAGCATATGTTGAGACAACAATATGAGGGGCGCATGGTAATTGTGGTGGGTATGCTCTTCATGATATGTAAGGGCGTGGCAGCTCCTGAGAGTGTTGGCGAGCTGCGTCAGTTGCGTGAAGAACAGCAGCAGGCTTCTCTGCGTGATTATTATGTGCATGAAGAAAAAATTACAGAACTTAAGCGGGCGGCAGGGGCGCACGAACGTCTGGAGTCTCGCTCATTCCTTTGGCAGTTTACACGCGATGTTGGTCGGTTGATGCCCTTCATTGTTTGGCAACTGCTGTTGTTAGCCGTTTTGGTAGTCCTCTTGCTGAGGAAGCGATTTTTGTGGTGGTACCTCATACCTGTTGGTGCGCTCATAATCATCGTGGGCGTGCAGCGTTACGAGCGTGCGCAGCAATGGGTTATTATAGCGCGTGATGACGTTGCGTTGCATATGGGGCCCGGTGAGCATTATCCTCGTGTAGCGCAGTTGCATATGTTAGATGAGGTTCTAATGGCCGACTTTCACGATCATGATGGATGGTACAAAGTCTCTTTTAATGGACTGATGGGGTGGTTGCCGCAGGGGGCGCTTGATGTTCAATCCTAGGCAGCATGCGATGTTGATCGTATGGAGTTTTGTTGCGATGAGCTTTCTGTTTAGCCTAGGAGAGTTCAGGGAGTATCGTGCCGTTCGGTGGCAGATCGAGCAATATGAGCAATTGCGCCAGCAGGCGCGGCAACAGCCGACCGTGACACTTGAGCCCGAAGCGGCATCGGAAGAAGAAGATTTGTTTACAGTGCTCAATCGCACTCCCGATTATTTGCGTGAGACGGCGGTTTCATTTGCGCAGGCGCATGATTTAGGCCAGAGCGTGCAGCGGCTCTATAACGCATCTTCACCCGATCAGCTGCGTCAGCCGCAAAAGCCAAAGAAAAAAAAGCGAGCACTGCGGCGGCGTCAATTTTCAGAAGCAGATTTCGCGCGTTGGGATACCCATAGTAAAGTCGAACCCATCTTTGATCTGCCGATTGATAGGAATAGTTTTTGGCTCAGTTCTCCCTTTGGTGTTCGTCGTCGGCCCGGAGGTGGTCGCGAGTTCCATTTTGGCATTGACATGGCGGCTGTTCGCGGGACGCCAGTTAAGGCAGCTGGCGATGGCGTTGTGGTTCAGGCGGGACATCAGCCGGGATATGGTAACGTGGTGGTGATCAAGCATGACGCGAAGTTTAAAACGCGCTATGCTCATTTGAGTAAGATTTTAATTCGTGCCGGCGCCCAGGTGCAAGCGGGAGAAATTGTTGGTAAAGTCGGTTCAACAGGAAACGCACGTGCGTCGGGTAAGACGCGCGATGCATCGCATTTGCACTTTGAAGTTGAAATGTATGGTAAACGG
>JAHBAR020000034.1 GCA_018500015.2 Candidatus Kerfeldbacteria bacterium
GATTTTGTCCGAAATACATTCGAACTTCGTCCAATACACACCGCATTAAAAAGAAACACCGCCCACATGGAGCGGCATTTCTTTTTAATGCGGAGAGGGAGGGATTCGAAGGGTACTTGAGTCGAATGCCCTTCGGCATTCGACGAAAGACCCAGGCTCTTCAAGGAGGAGTGAGCCATGCCGCTTTAGTGGCGGAGCGAGCGACGGGTGAAGAGGAATCCCGCCCTCTCCGCCAATTTTTACATTCAGCAAAATTGAAACAGCAGCTCCACTCTCGGGTGCATATGAGTCGAGAGGCTTTGTGTTTGTGTCCGGCCAAATTCACGCACACGAAGGGAAGCTCGTTGGCGCAAGCCTCAAGATGGAAGTCACAGCCTGTCGCGAGTAGGCATTGAGCACAATGAGTCAGCGTCTGTTCCTCGCAGTATGTACTTGCTAATTAAGCAATGCTCCCATGCCACCAAACATCGCCGCTACCATGAAAAGTACTAACATAATGAACAACTGCCCCATTATTCCGTAACCCATCACAGCAAAAGCTCTTTTAATAAAACTATTTGAATTTAACCACCCCTTATAACTGTACGCTTCTTTTTGATCTGACATAAATTATTTTAATGGTTAATAAAAAATACAAAGTAATTAAATCACAGAACGTGTATCTCTACAATATGAATTACGAATCCCGATGTAGGCATAGGCGAGAAAAAAATCCATTATCTATGCTAGAATAGAATGGCTTGATAACAAACATAAACAAAATCAATATATGGATACATCAGTCAAAACCATCAAAGCGTACATCGCGCAGTATCCTGTAAAAACTCAAACAAGACTACGACAACTCTATACTATCATACGCTCTGTTGCGCCTGATGCGGAAGAGTCTATCTCATATGGCATGCCAGCATTTAAGCTTCGGGGCAAACCGCTCGTCTACTTTGGCGGCTTCAAAGAACACGTCAGCTTTTTCCCAACATCGTCACCAATTCCTGCATTCAAAAAAGAGTTAGTAAAATATCGCTCTTCAAAAGGCACGGTACAATTCCAACTCAACACCGCAATCCCTGCAACACTAGTGAAAAAAATGGTGAAGTTCCGCATGGCAGAAATCATGGCGAGCACAAAAACCAAAAAAATAAAGAAATAGCCTGTATTTAAAGACTATTTTTACAGGTCGAGAGCAGATTGTTTTGGTTGCAACTTCAGACGCTCTTCTTCTGTGAACACATGAATTGTTCCAAAAACGCCATCATATCCTGGATTGATATGTAGGTTTTCTGCGCGCATGCGTTTGATGGCTTCCACGACAAGCGGCGAAATATCTTCAGGCAATTTCACAAGATCAAAATCCAATAGCAAGTGGAATTCATTTCCCGCAAGCTCAATCAATCGATCAAACACTCTTGCAACAGACTTTGAACTTGGACCAACATCGAGCGCATCGGCAATGAGTTCACGCAACGGGACAATTCTGCGAAATGGAATTTTTGCGTGCATGGAATTTTCAACTGTGGTGTCGGCAAGTTCATCCACGCGATTCATGACACCCACAACAAGGGGCATGCCGCATTTTGGACACAAGCCTTTGTGCTTTTTCGTTTGCTCTGGAGTGAACTGAATGTTGCACGCTCGATGTCCGTCGAGATGATACTTTCCTTCTTCAGGAAAAAATTCAATGGTCTCGACCAAATTCTTTTTTTGCGTGATGGATTCGTATAAGCAATCGTATGTTTGCTCTGGCAAATCAAACACGTTCGCCTCTCTTCCCACTTTGTCTGGCGAGTGCGCGTCGGAGTTGGAAAGGATCATGACGTTTTGAAGATTAGACACACGCCAGTTCATCTCTGGGTCAGATGAAAGACCTGTCTCGATGGCATGGATCTGCGGAGTCAGTTCTTCAAAACATTCTTCGATAGAATTAAACCCTGACTTCGAGCCAAACATCGCGAACCATGGCGTCCAAATGTGCGCTGGAATGACCAGCGCTTTGTCATCGTACTCAAAATAAATCTTCGCAAGCTCTTTGACATCAATGCCCAGGATCGGGCGACCATCGCTCTTCAAGTTAAATCCACGATCAGTGAGATAGGCGTTTATTTTTTTCGCGCGCTCGAGCGAAGAGACAACAAAGATAGTGTGCACACGACGCGCTTGGTCGTTCTTTTTATAGATGCACGAAATTTCGCCGGTGAGAATAAATCGTGTTGGAGAATTTTGGTAATGCAAAAATCCATCGTCGCCCACAGTCGTGTCGCGTTCAATTTCTTGAATCCATCGCGGGTGCGTTATATCGCCAAGTGAAATCACATCTACACCTTTGATCTCAGCGGCCTTCGCTAAACCCGGCACCGTCAACTGCTTGCTCGTTGCACGCGAATAGTGCGAGTGCATGTGAAGATCAATAATCGTGCGCATATACCTCCATGATAGCATAATACGCCATCTGGATCTGATCTTTCTAGATCTGATCCAAAAGGAGTAGATCTAGAAAGGCCGCTGGCTAAAGGGCCGGACCTTAAAAGTTCCGGCCTTAGGGCTCTGAGACCAAAAGAGGGGGAATTCTAAAAAGCAAGAACAAGATTGCCACGTCGCTCCGCTCCTCGCAATGACAGACATTCTATTATTCTGCTCAGTCATGGGATCCTTACGCCTCACTTCGTTCGGCTCAGGACGACAGCCGCGGCGTTTCTACAATGCCACACAGCCATAGAAAATGAGGTGCTTTTAAGGGGTACTCCGCTAATAATGTGAGCTCACCATCTCTTCCTGGAAACCTGCGGAATTCGTGTGGGCTTGGCTCGCTGAAAGCGGCCACACGAATGAGCAAGAGGTGCGGCGCTACGCAGGAGAGCGCCGACACCGTTTTCCTGGAAGAGGTGGGAGCGAAATAACAATACAAAATATAACCAAAAGAAAAAGCCCTCATTTCTGAGGGCTCAATCATAACCTGGCAGTGGCCTACTTTCACTTAAAGCTATCATCGGCGCTGAAGAGCTTAACGACTGAGTTCGGAATGGGATCAGGTGTGGCCTCTTCGCTCGAACCACCAGAGAACAATCTACGACATTCGTATACTGTTCTCTGATGATTCGGGCATTACACTCCAAGTTGGGTTGGTGCCACCATCACGAGTAGCGCTGCTGAGAGTATTGCTACACCCAGAAACACTGTGAGGTACATACCAATCACTTTATAGTGCTTTGCAACAAATTGCATAAGGTAAATGAAATTTAAACCGCTATTGATTTTTACACGTTTTGTATCCTCTTGCAAGGCAAGAGATTTCAACTACGCGTCGAGATCGACGTATTAGTACTTCTTGGCTGCACGCATTACTGCGCTTCCACCTGAAGCCTATCAACCTAGTGGTCTTCTAGGAGTCTGATAATGAATTCTTATCTTGGGGACGGCTTCCTGCTTAGATGCTTTCAGCAGTTATCCTAACCGAAGGTCGCTACCCGGCAATGCCCCTGGTGGGACAACCGGTACACAAGAGCTTCGTCATTCTCGGTCCTCTCGTACTAAAGAATGGACCCCTCAAAATTCTACGCCCACAGCAGATAGGAGACCGAACTGTCTCACGACGTTCTGAACCCAACTCACGTACCGCTTTAATTGGCGAACAGCCAAACCCTTGGGAGATGCTTCACCCCCAGGATGCGATGAGCCGACATCGAGGTGCCGAACCTGGTCGTCTATGTGGACTATTGGACCAGACTAGCCTGTTATCCCCGGAGTAACTTTTATCCGATGAGCTTCCGCCGTCCTATTTCGTACGGTCGGATCACTAAGTCCTACTTTCGTAACTGCGCGACGTGTCAGTCTTGCAGTAAAGCTGGCTTATGCCTTTGCACTATCGATTCGGTTTCCATTCGAATCTAGCCAACCTTTGTGAACGCCTCCGTTATTTTTTAGGAGGCAACCGCCCCAGTTAAACTACCCACCAGACACTGTTCCGCCCCCGGATTCACGGGGGAAGGTTAGACATAACAAATCATCAGAGTGGTATCTCATATTTCGACTCTGCCACAACCGAAGTCGTGGCCTCAAAGTCTCCCACCTATACTGAGCAAATAATTCGCTATATCAATGCCAAGTTGTAGTAAAGCTTCACGGGGTCTTTTCGTCTAGCTGCGGGTATCCGGCATCTTCACCGGACCTGTAATTTCACCGAGTCCCTCGTTGAGAGAGTTTGGATGTCGTTATGCCATTCGTGCAGGTCGGAACTTCATGTTAGCAATATGTTTCCATATTGATCAGACTATACCTTCATCTTCTTCAAGAAAATTTCTTAAAAAGAGCTGGCGTGTTGCCCATCTTGCGATAAGCCTCTCCATAAAAATGGATCAGTCGTTACGGGGTCAACCACTTATAGTGGCGACTTCCCACGGTATTTTCTTATTTGCGCAAAACGCAAAGTTAGAATTCACCGTTATGAGCCAGTTTGCTGTCAGTCTGTTACCAGACTGTTCGGGCAAGTTCTCTCCGACCAGGAGGAACATTGTTCACCCGACAAGGAATTTCGCTCGAAGCTTCCATGTGCTTTGGACTATATCTTCATCCTGCTTATTGAGCAGGAGCATGACGTGTAGTCTCTGAGGATTTCAAAAATCGTGAAGGAATTTTACGATTCATCTGTTGTATTTTTCGAGCGATTTTTTGCACTCCGGAAAACGTTTGATGTTCTCCTTCGCGCATAATCTCAAGAATTGATACAAAGAGTTCAAAATCTTTTCTTTTTTCTGTACGCAGAGTGTGCGTTTGGAAAAATGGAATAATTTTTTCTCGTAAGTCTTTCTGTGATCGAACACAGAAGCGGAGCAAAGTGTCTTTGTGATTGTCGTGACGTCTGTTCGCGTAAATCTTTCCACACTCGAAAAAATGTTGAATAATTTCGAGCGAAGCTTGACTCTTGCTACTTTGGGTCACCACAAACTCTGGAAACACTTGCCATCCGAGGCGTGTTGTTGAATTTCGAATGATGCTTACTGAAAAGCATCCTTCTCCATCAACGAAGCCTGTTATCCATCCACTGATTTCGGATCTTTCCTGCTGATTGGTGTTCCGCATACTATGTGTAGATTTTACCATAGTGAGCATACACTTTCCAGCATATGGTCATGTATTTGAGTCATCTCTCTATTACTAGAGAGCGAGGCAGCTTTCATCTGTTATCTTTACCTACAACCGTCCCAACTCTTCTCCATTCTTCAAAAGAAGAACAGAGAACCTTAGGACGATTATAGTTATCGCCGGCGTTCATCCGCGCTTCGGTCAAGAGCTACGCAATAAATTGCTCACCCCCTTCCTTAACGTTCGGACACTGGCCAGGCATCAGCCCCTATACTTCAGCTTACGCTTTCGCAGGGACCTGTGTTTTTGATAAACAGTCGCAACCAATCTTTCATTGAACCCCCTCATATCGCTATGGGGGGAGGCCTTATCCCGAAGTTACGGCCGTTGTTTTGCCGAGTTCCTAAACGAGGGTTCTCTCGTACATCTGAGGATACTCTCCTCATCCACCTGTGTTGGTTTCCGGTACGGATACTATATACCATGCGTGATTTTGCTTTTCTTGGCCCCCTGTCCCCATGCCTTGAGCTCGGGTTGCCCCTTACTCTTGCGACCTACATTGTTCACATAGATCAACGGTCCGGTCCATAGGACCGTGCATAGTTTCAGACAGCGTCAAAAATCACAAATATATAGTAGGGACGGAATATTAACCGTCTGTCCATCGACTACGCTTTTCAGCCTCGCCTTAGGACCGCCTAACCCTGGGACGATCAGCGTTGCCCAGGAAACCTTGGATTTACGATGTTATTGATTCTCACAATAATTTGTGTTACTCATCCCAACATTCTCACTTCGTTGCGCTCCATAGGCCCTCGCGGGTCCGACTTCGTCGCACAACGAACGCTCTCCTACCAATCTATGCGTTAAACGCATAAAGTCCGCACCTTCGGTGCTATGTTTGAGCCCCGTTACATTTTCGGCGCAAGATAACTCGACCAGTGAGCTGTTACGCTTTCTTTAAAGGATGGCTGCTTCTAAGCCAACCTCCTGGTTGTCGAAGTCGTCTCACTACCTTTCACACTTAACATAGATTTAGGGACCTTAGATGGCGATCTGGGCTGTTTCCCTTTTGAAACATGAAGCTTAGCCCCCACGTTCTGACTCCTGTAATAGTCTCTGTCGGTATTCGGAGTTTGGTTAGGGTGGATACCTTGCGGCTCCACGCCCATTCAGTGCTCTACCCCCGACAGGTAGTTTACAGGGCTATCCCAAAAGATATTTCGGAGAGAACCAGCTATTACCGAGTTCGATTAGAATTTCTCTACGATCCACAACTCATCCCCGAGCGTTATACGACTCGTGGGTTCGGTCCTCCCCCTCCTGTTACAGAGGGTTCAACCTGGTCATGGATAGATCACACGGTTTCGGGTCTATAGCAAACAACTAAACGCGCTATTCACACTCGGTTTCCCTATGACTTCTCCCTTTTCGGGATTAATCGCGCTGCTTGCTATAACTCGTTGGGTCATTCTTCAATAGGCACACCGTCGCACTTGCGTGCTCCGATTTGTTGTAGACACACGGTTTCAGATACTATTTCACTCCCCTTCCGGGGTACTTTTCACCTTTCCCTCATGGTACTGGTTCACTATCGATCATTGTACATATTTAGCCTTACCACATAGTCGCGGTAGATTCAGATAGGATTTCACGTGTCCCATCTTACTCGAGAATTAAAACCGTAAAGCGAAATTATATTTTGCGTACAGGACTTTCACCTTCTTTGGTGAGCGGTTCCACGCTCTTCTGCTATATAAGTTCTTTTAAAAAACTCTACCAGGCTCGAAGCCTATCGTTTTGACCTCACAACCCCGCGAATCGTTTTACCGATTCACGGTTTGGGCTTCTCCCCGTTCGTTCGCCACTACTAGGGGAATACATGTCTGTTTCTTTTCCTCCAGGTACTGAGATGTTTCACTTCCCTGGGTGTGCTTCTTCTACCCTATGAATTAGATAGAAGATACTAACGGTCTACGTTAGTGAGTTGCCTCATTCGGAGATCTCCGGGTCAAAGGTTGCTTACCACCTCGCCGAAGCTTTTCGCAGGTTGCTACGTCCTTCATAGCTATACAATGTCTAGGCATCCACCATGTGCCCTTACATCTCGACGCAAAGTTGTTACCCTTTGCGGATGCAAGTTGAATTATTGACCTTAGCTTCTGCTCTTTCGAGCAAATAGCATAAGTTCTTTATTTCTTTGATGACAAATTTATTGTGTAAAAATCAATTTTTTCAGTGATTTTACTTTCATTTACCCTATATGCAATTGTCAAAGTACTGCGCAAAAACGATTCTTGGCATGCTGTTGCGAAATAAATTCGCAACCGCTACGCGGCTTGGCGTTCGTTTTCTCGCTCTCTCGACGTACCTTTCAGTACGCCTCGGTCGCTACGAAAACTGCACGCCTGCGCATCATGCTCAAGCCTCATTTTTTGCGTGTGCTGACTGGAACAGAGCTTCTCCGCACAGATTTGGCCTAACATTAGAGCAAATCTGTATGGGGAATCGTGACGTAGGCATCAAAAAGGCCGCTATACAAGCGGCCAAAACATCGAGATCGTGTCGGCTTTATGCGCTTGTAGTAGTGAGATGACCTCGTTGTTGGATACTCATGATTGAGAGTGGATCTTTTACACAGAGGCACAAGCGGCTCTCTGCTTCAATTTTCCTAAGAAAAAGTAAATTTTTACAGCGAAGGCTATTATACGGAAAAGGCTTTTACATGTCAAACCCCGGCTTATCCACAGTTATGTGGACAAGTCACGTCCTCCGCCGACAGTGTGCCAGCGGAGGACGTGAGAGTAAAACACTTTCTTATCTTATATTTTTCCGTTACACTTCATAGGTTATGAAATCGGTCGACATCATCATTCCTGCATATAATGAAGCTGGGCGCATTGCTCAGACTCTTCGTGCATGGCTTGTGGAAGCGCCTGCGGAATGGACGATCACCATCGCCCTCAACGGCTGCACAGACAACACGCACCAGGTGATAGCTTCAGTACAACGCGATTTCACGCGCCAGCTCGTAGTGCTCGACTACAAAGAAGCTATCGGAAAAGGTGGTGCGATTGTGCGCGGCTGGCAACAATCTCGTGCCGACATTGTAGGCTTTGTTGATGCCGACCTTTCTACCTCCCCTGCTGAAATGAAAAAGCTGGTCGATGCACTCCCGGGACATGATGGCGTTATTGCATCACGCTTTTCAAAAGGAGCCACAATCATTGAGCGTCAATCGCGTGTACGAACGTTGATGAGCAAAGTGTTTGCGCTCGCCGTTAAAATCCTCTTCGGCATGCCGTACTCAGACACTCAATGCGGCGCAAAGGTGTTCACGCGCGCAGCTGTGCAGAGCGTCCTTGATCGCGTGCACGCAACCAACATGGCGTTTGACGTTGAGCTCCTGTGGCGACTCCATCAACATGACGCTCGTATCGTCGAAGTTCCAACATACTGGGTCGACCGCACTGGCTCCTCGAGCTTGAATTCTCCGTTTGCGCTGCTGCGTACCGGCAGCACAATGTTGCGCACACTTTTGCATGTTCGTTTTTCAAAATAAACAATTGACTTTTCGTATTGCGCTTCTCATATGCGCAATTGTGTTTGGTGTGTGGCCATATGTTGATAAGGTGCTTCATGTGCCAACATTTGGCCTTTCGGACTTCGCGGTCTTTTACAGCGCAGCACAAGTGATTGATGGCACAGTCGCTGTTGAAGCGCCGGAAATATATATACGAAAATTTTTCTTTCCTCTGGTTGAAGCACTGCGCCCCACATCGGGCGGTACAAAATTTTTGTATCCTCCACAAGCCGCAGTGCTCTTTGCACCATTTGCTCTTTTTCCCTTTGCTACTGCAAACGCATTGTGGATTTTTTTTAACGTTGCGATGCTGATCTGTACATACTACGCGATCATACGATTTTTGCTGCATGACGACATCACCAAATTGCGGTACTCAATTTTTCTCGCAATCTTTTTACGCTTTAGCGTTGCGCACGAACTGTTGCGCACAGGGCAGATCAACGGTGTTGTGCTTGCGCTGCTCGTACTCACGATCATTGCGCTTGAGAAGAAAAAAATGCGGAGCGGCGTTCCGCTTGCGCTGGCAACGAGCATAAAAATTTTTCCCGGCGTGTACGCGCTCTTACTCGTTGCAAAAAAACAGTGGCGCGCGTTTGCAGTCTATTGCGCTGCGATGTTCGCGCTCTGGCTCGCAACTGTTCCGTTTTTTGGATGGCTTGGGCTCCTGCATTTTTATGAACATCCACTGAAAAAAATCTTAGCTGGCACTATCAACAACCCGGCAGCAAGCGCATCACTCTATGGTTTGCTCATTCGTGTCGTCAACACCATGCATCTGCAACACGCGCACACAATTGTTGTTGTCGGCGGTAACGCGCTGACAGTGTTGCTTGCCGTGTCACTGCTTTGTATCGCTTTTCTTTTTATGCGCGGTCGCATGAACACACTTTTTGCGTACTGTTTTTTTACCTGCGCCGTTCTTCTTTTTTCTAAATTCACGCAGACGCAATATGCGCTGTATCTTCTACCACTCGCTCTTCTGATGCTGCAGCGTGTGCACATCTCCCGCTGGGTACTCAGTACACTGTGTATAGCAGCGCTCTACTGCGCGTTGTTTTGGAGCACTGTTCCAGCTCTGCATACTTTTTTCTATAAACGACTCAACCTCATAGGCATTGTGCTTGCAACCATCTACCTCCTGCTATTGACACGCAATACAAAGCGCGATAAGCTCGGCGCAGCGCGAAAAAAATAAGAGATTGGCTCTTATTAATTCGTTGCTACTGGAGGAAGATCGAAGTAAAATACCCCCCCCCACCTGAGTGAGGTGCAGTGCATGGCTCATCACCATGCACTGCGAGGCCCCGGCCCCGCGTGGGGGCCGGAAAAACTCAGGCACCACAGTGTGCCAATGCCGGCGGCGCAAGCGCCGTCGGCATAAACCAGCCCCTCAAAAAAAGGGGCGCAGACGGTGGCGGTGTATCCGGTGCTTTGAGTCTACGGACAAAAAGCACAAAACCGCCCTAGGGGCTCCTGAACACATTACTGTCGTGTCGCAAGATGCGCGGAACTGTGTTTGGGAGTCCCTAGTACCCCCCCCCTTCTCTCTAATACTATATTTTCTCAAACGCCTCACTCAAGGGCGATTTTTTAATTCCACGCTGCAGCTGTGTTTGGAAAACGGCGACGAGCGATTTGTACAGAAATTGGTGTCTCGGGCATCGCGGTAATTAAATGAAATCGCGTGGGATCGGCATCTTGAATAAACACATGCCCCGGCAATCGAAATCCAGCATGTGCAAGCTCTCGCATCGCCTCGGGTAAATTTCCGTCATGTTGTTGTTTTGTGAGTGCTGCGATCAAACCAGCACCAATCCAATACGCAGTGTTGATGACGAAATCCGTTTTGATCGCCGCTATGGCATTGGTGCGCATGTACTCATTCTCACCATCAAACGCAACACCAACGGCACCCGCGACATCGTCCGAATGAAGCTCTCCGGTATGAAACTGGAGGCCAAGTTTCGTGCGCATCACTAAACGCAACTCAGCTTCTAAATAGCACAGCATCGTTGCTGGGGAAATGCGCTCAGTAGCCAAGCTCATCCACTCCATGGCAACGGCCGCACCTTCTCGAGCAGCGCGCGTAAGCCAACCGCGCTTCACAGGAGAGTCGCTTTTTCTTTGCACGTGATGCGTAAGTTCGTGCGCAGCTCTTTGCGCAAAAATTGGCCATAGACGCGCCCACCCTTCTGTAGCCTCAGCGGATATCACCGAAATCATCATGCCACTTTCTTCAAGATTCATCGATGACAGCTCATTGTTCTGACCACTTGGGCGCGTGACCCACACAACGCCACGTATATCGAGGCCACCTTTAGGTATGAGCCCACTATCCACAAATTGCGTTTGGTAATACTCAGTACACTCTGTGCCTCGAGCTAGAATGTCATCATCACTTAATGGCAGAGTTTCGAGAGTAGCCTCAGGGTACGCGCTCTTGATACGCTCGATCTCTACGCGCAACACGCTAGCTTCAACATCACAACGCTCAATCAACTCTCTTGGTTCATCCATAATACCCGTACTTTCCAAATACTGCTTCACTCGCTCGACACCTAACGGCTTGGCTTCAGTAGGCGGCTCCACCGCTTGAAATGCCGCAGAGTATTCTGCAACAGTGCGTGTAAGCTCCTCCCAATCTGCATCCAAATTCTCTACAATACCTTGAGATGCTGTCCAGTGTTCCAGTACTTTCGCTTTGGTGTCATCTAATGCGGTGCCATTGAGTATGTTGCAAAACTTCTCTTTCTCTTCTGCACTGAGCCACCCACCAATTTTCACCATACTGAGCAGGTACCGAAGCTCGTGCTTCAACACTGACATGCGACCACGAATAATGCGCTGCTTGTCTTCTGCGCTAAACTTAGGGTTGTCGGCAACCTTGAGCGCTGTTTTTAACTGCTCATACCAATGCAACATCCAAAACAACGCAGCTCCTGGGCGTCCGCGATGAGGATCAAAATAAGCATCGGCCTCATTCATCACCGCTTGCTTGGCAACAAACACCGCTACAGCATTTTCTGGAATATGCGGCACTGCGTTCCACACCGCCTCTGCTTGCCCACCCATCTCACGCAAAGCAGCTGAATACCGCTCTACTCCTTCGTCCCACTCCGCAGCCATCAAATCTTCTACAGTCGCTTGGTCTGGTGCATACGACATAATCCACCCGCGCGGCATAATGTTGGGACGTTGAGCCAACTGCGCACTAATGCGCTCGGCGATAAGCGGACTCACACGCTCAAACTGCAGAGATTCTGTGCGTCGCTGTGCTGCTCTATACTCCGTGGACATATCAAAAGTGTTAATTAGTACGCTCTCGCAAAGATGACGCGACGTTGTGAGGGCTTGCTGCACACAACGCACGTGCCTTCTTCATTTTCTTGAGCAAGCGGAATGCAGCGTGTGGTCGCTTTCAACTCTTCTTTCACTTTTTTCTCACATGCATTATCACCGCACCAGTGTGTGAGGAAAAAACCACCTTCTTCAATTTTGGATTTCAGCTCATCGTACGAATCCACGTGATGCGTACGCGTCAAACGGTTCTGCATGTTGGCTTCTAACAAGTCGTGCTGAATGAGTATGAGATATTTGAGCGCTTCTTCAACAGCCACACCAAGCTCGATAGGATTTTTACCAAAGCGGTCGCGACGCATCATCATGCAGGAGTTATTGGCAACATCGCGCGGGCCGATCTCAATACGCACTGGCACACCTTTCTTCAACCACTCGTATGTTTTCTCGCCAAACGACTTGTTATCGCGCGTGTCTACATGTACACGCACTTTTTCTTCCCACATCGTTTCAGCTTTCAAACTTTGCGCGATTGAATGCGCTGCGGCTTCCACAGCTACTCGCTCTTCATCTGTTTTATAAATCGGAATAATTACCACTTGGTGTGGCGCGATGCGAGGAGGAAGCACAAGTCCGTCGTCGTCGCTATGAGACATAATCAATCCGCCGATCATGCGTGTGCTCACGCCCCAGCTGGTTTGATAGACATACTCTTCAGTATTTTCTTTCCCTAAAAATTTTACTTCAAACGCTTTTGCAAAATTTTGCCCAAGGTTGTGCGAGGTGCCGGCTTGCAACGCTTTACCATCTTGCATCATGGCTTCGATAGTGAAGGTGTGATCTGCTCCCGCAAACTTTTCGCTCTCGGTTTTCATGCCCGGCACGACACTCATCGCCAAAACATCGCGCGTAAAATCTTCGTACATGGACAACGCCCAGCGCGCTTCGGCTTCTGCTTCGTCGTAGGTTGCGTGCGCGGTGTGCCCTTCTTGCCACAAAAATTCTGAGGTGCGCAAAAATAATCTGGTACGCATTTCCCAACGCATCACGTTGGCCCATTGATTGATCTGCAATGGCAAATCGCGCCATGATTTAATCCAACGCGAAAAAGTCGAATACATCACCGTTTCAGAAGTTGGACGAATGATGAGCTCTTCTTCAAGTTTTGCTTCAGGGTCAACAATAACACTCTTGCCATCAAGAGCCATCTTCAAACGGTAGTGCGTGACCACAGCGCACTCTTTGGCAAACCCTTCCACGTGCGACGCTTCTTTCGTCAAAAAAGATTTTGGAATGAGCAGAGGAAAATAGGCGTTTTGAACTCCGTGTTCTTTGATGCGTTCATCCAAAATTTTCTGCATGCGCTCCCAGATGGCATAACCATACGGCTTGATGACCATCGCTCCTTTTACATCTGAATGCTCAGCGAGGTCTGCTGCTTCAATAACATCGAGATACCATTGGTTGTAATCTGCGGCGCGGGTAGTGAGAGTCTTTTTCATAGAATATGGTGTAGAATCTCATGTCGTCATAAAAAATGCAACTGAACAGCTACCGCGAAGAACACCTTCCTATAGACGAGTTTAAAAGTTCAAGCTCTTTTTGCGCAGCCTCCCGCTCGAGGCGCATGTGTTCTGGTAATGTGGCTAGGTACTCTTGCATGCGCAGTTGCTTGCGCCTGTACCACTCAAGCGTATGAGAGTCCATAGTGATAAAAGGTTGGAGACGTACAACACCAGCCTCGCGTGGGCGCGCAGCATACTTAACTCCAAATTCAAGATTATGCTCAATAGCATACTCAGTTTCTATATCTCGATCCACTTGTAAGGATAGTTCTAACTCTGCAGATATACGAGGCAGCTCGTTTGGACTTACATTAAATACAGCTTGATCCAAAAGACCTGCATTATTCAGAAGTATGCGCAGCCTCTGATGCGGGAAACGACGGGTCTTTGTGGCTCCGGTTGCCATGTACCCCAAATGCGCATACTCTCCCGCAAACGCAATGATCGACCAAAAATGAAGATTGCCACGAAATTGTGCATCACCCAGCGGAACATCGTACTCTCTGGCAAGCTCTAGCACTGTGCGCTGCCATGTCGTTTGGCCAAATCCTCGAACTCTTTCCAAAAAACGTGCACTCTCGGCAGCAGAATGCTGGCGCATGCAGAGTAAAAAATCTAGTTTAGCCTCCTCATACGTTTTACCTTGAGTATCATGCGTACCAATTGTAAACAAAGGCTCATCCGTTACCCAATTGAGTCTCGTATACCTTGTATTTGGATGGACCAGTGCAGCAAGCAACGCTTTAGCCTCAGCATGAGGCATGCCATCCATATATCTCCTCATATGCCCAGGTGTCACGCACTGCTCTTCAACAAACGCTTGTCCATATCGTCGCACAAATTCCGGTGGAGCAAATGCACGTTGTAGTAGATGAAAATATTCTGTGCGTTGTTCAGTTGCATCAGCCTCCTCTCGAACCAACACACCGTCCCCATATATGTATTGTAAAACTTGTGGAATTTCATCACCTGCTGTAGGAGCAAAAAAAGTGGCATCAGAAAATCCATCGATCTCGCGCACAGCAAACACCTTAGAATTGAATCTGCGTATATCGGCCAGTGAGAGTTTTGAAAAAATAGCGTGCCAAGATTTATCGATATCTCGACGCTTGCGTTTTTCCCATGGCAAGAGTATACCCTCTCGTTCTTTTTGTGTTGCTTCACGATAGTGTTGCGTAGCTGCGCGCCACTGGTGGTGTTGAATATCAGGGTGCGCCATAATTGCGCGCCACAACCCCACATGCTGTTCGCTCGGTTCTTCAGCCACACGCTCAACATCCAACAAAAATTCTTCGGAGAGCAACGCTTCGCTTGGACTTGTGCTCCAGAGCTCAAACAGTATACTCCGTGCTAAATATATCGAGTCTCCTTTAGGCTCAAACCCATGACGGCTTCGCGCAAAATAAAACAGCTTGGGGAGCTCGAATAAAAATGAATTTTCTTTTTCCGTCGTAGCGTGTGCACCAAGACGACGACGCAACACGCGAAGAATGTCTGGATCGCCCTGTCGGTCTGCCGGAAGCTCTTTGAGCGTACGCAACACCTCGCGCGGACTTCCTACCTCTAACGCCTGTAGAATGCGTCGATGCTCTTCAAGCGAAACGGCGCTCAGCATCAACTCCAAATCACGACGCATAGTGTACCCAGGAACTAGCGCCAAAAAACCAGCGGTAAGCGCAACAGCGCCAATACCAGACGTAACACCTTTTGCTTGCGCACAATAACGCTTCTCTATCTCAGCCATCTGCGCGTCAGAGATGGAAAGCAGTTGCGGTACTTGTGTATCGAGGTGAAACAATGTTGCGACACGCGAATGAAAAATCTGCATACCTTCGCTCGCTTCAGAAGTTTCAAGATGAAAAGAACGATGGAGCGCTATGTGAAACACAGAGCCAAACAGATCGCTGCGTTGAGCGCCGCGTTGCGCAGCATCTTGAGCAAACCCACGCTCAGGCCTAACACCCATCATGCGCAAAAATAAGAGCGGATCATTTTCTTTTACCACCTCGGCAGCATTGAGCAGCGCGAGCACTTCCTCTGCGCTACTATGCGCGAAGTGCAGACGACTCTGAAAAGAAGCAAGTGCTCCGGGCTTCATGTTTGAGTGTAACATCTCTGCATGCTCATCAACCCATTCAGCGAGTGTTATGTACGCTTCGTAGCGACGCATGGTTTCTATCTCGTGCGGCTCAAGTGGTTTTTCGCCTTTCATTTTTGCATGAATAGCTTCGATGTCAGGAAGTGCATCAGCAGCCGCTTCGAGTTCGTAGGCAAGCGTGTATGAGCGTAATTGGATTTCTTCAGGGAGCGTTGTTTTGGCGACAGCACATCGCTCGCTCCACAGTTGCACTTGCGTGTCGGGCCCAAGCGGGTCAATCTGCGTCACCCACTCCATGTTCGTTTCGCGTGGTAGTTCTGTTGCCTCAGGATCAAAAACAGCAAGCTCAGCGTCGCGCTCGCGTGCTTGCGCCATCACACCAAACAGCGAAAGCGTGCGCTGCTCGCGAATGCGCCCAGACTGAAGCGCGTTCCAAATTCCTTGCGGGTGCGCGAGTGCATCAAGCTCGCTGGTGTGCACGTGCGCATGAAGTGCAGCGTCTGTCGCAATTCCCTGGAGAGCAAGAATGTGAGGCGCGAGATCAGTGATCACATACCTTTGTATACGGCGCATATATTCGCGTTCTCGGTCATCAAGCTGCTCACCGCGAGCAGAGCGCAACAACAATTGAGCATACTCGCTTGGTGCTGTTGAAGTTCCACAATACAACACAACACGCTCTTCAATGCGTTGAATGCGCTCGATACCCTCTTCTGAGCGTACAAAAGTCGAAGTAATGTGTTCAAGTGAAGAATCGTCTGCGCCTATTGTCGCCTCAATAAGTGCAGCCACATCAGAAGGTGTCACGGCAGTATCAAACGCTTCACGCATTTCTATAGCGAGCCTTTCTACATCTTGATCCTCAGGGTGTCTACCGCGATGTCGCAGTTCTTCACGATTCATACACAATCAATATACCATCTTTTTCTACGCGCAACATATTGTGCGCAGAAAAAGATGGGCTGAGGCGAACGCGTGTGGTACACGTGAACGCCTCAGCGGTGGTCGAGAAGCAGCCGGAGCCGCTAGTAGACCACCACCCTGTCGCCCTCGCCGACCACCGAGGTCGAGGTCGCCTCGGCGACGATGCGGCCGTCCCGAAGGATGACCACCTCCCCCGCTGCGGGCACCTCCGAAGCCGCATCCTCGGCGACCGAGGAGCCGTCGATGTCGACGACCCCCTTGATGTCGAGGACGAAAAAGGCGACGATCTCGTCGCCGAGGAACTCCCAGTTCTCCGGATAGACGGGGGCATCAGCCTCCGTCACCTGCTCGGGGCTCAGGCCCCCGATCAGGACATCATCGTCGACCCCGGGCTGGGAGGAGATCCCCCAGCCGAGGAGGCCGGCGAGCGCCGCCGGATCGACACCGGAGCTCGCGAGCTCGGTGAGAATCCGGTCGCGCAACTGCGCGACCGTCTCGCCCGCCCGAGCCCGGGCGGTTGCCACGACCTGCCCGGGAGCGAACTCCGAGCACTCGGGGGTGGCGCCACCCCCGAGGTAGATGCAGTGCCCGGGTGCGCCACACCCTGGCACGAAAGCCGCCGCGCCCACAGCGAGCGCGGCCAAGAAACCTCGACGGGTAGTCATCCCGCCCTCCTTGGTGAACTGAGGCTGGAGCGCCTCTGTGTGTTTTTCTCCTCCTTACTTACTCTTCAAAACACACAACGACGCTCCAAACAACAAGATTGCTTCGCTTCGCTCGCAATGACATATCATTGCGAGGAGCCGGAGGCGACGAAGCAATCTCAACCTACAAAAAAATCGCCCTCTCGCGGCGACAAAAAGAAACTGACTCTTTTCCCAAACCACGAGGTGCCTTTTGTACAAGGCTCTATAGCATTCGACTGGACCTGGCTTGTCCGTTTTGATGACTCAAACGGCTTCACAGTTGCGGGTCAGCGTAGGGATTTTCACCCTAACTTCCGAAGAATGCAGTGACTATAAAAAGAACTGCGTCGAGAATAGCACACCGCCTCCCACCCTGCAAACTCGTCTGCATGAGTAAAAAGGATTGACAAAACCACGTGCAAAAACTAGGCTGGATGTGGCATTAAGGAGGCCAAATGACCCCAGAAGAAGGGCGGGCGGTGGTCGCCGCAGCCCGCCGCGAAGGGCGGGTCTTGGAGCTGGTGGGGGAGATGAGACCTCCCCGATATCAAGACGACCCAATTATGAAGGGAGAGGTGCTAATGGAGGCCACCCTCCCAAGGCGGCCTCCCCGACTGGAGGCGGCCAGGGTATGGGGGGGGTACCGCGGCCAAAAGGTCGCAGAGTGGCGCGGCCAAGGAGGGCGCTCATTCACCCTGTTCGAGACCACCTACCCGGGTGCTCAGTACATCTTGCTCGAGATGTACTGAGCACCCCCACACCCGGCACGCACATGCGTCGCCGGGTCCGTTTTTTTTATAGGCGACTTCTTCTGCTATACTGCTTGCCATATGCGCATGCTCGCAACCTCCATTCAAGACTGTGAAGCCATCCTCGTCGACGTTGGAGGAACGTTATTGCACGGCGAAAAAATGATTGAAGGCGCGAGTGACTTTTTGTTCGCGCTCAAGAAAAAACAGATTCCGTTTTACATCACTGCCAACAACGTCTCAGAGTCGACGCAAGAAATTTTGGAGCGTTTAAAAAATGTCGGCTGCTCTGTGTCGATAGACGACATGATTACCGCAAGCCAATCAGCAATCGCGTGGGCACGCTTGCACAACATCACGTCAGTGCGCGTGATGGGCACCGTTGCACAGACGCTCGAATGGCGCGAAGCAGGCTTTGACACGACCGCAACTCAACCGCACGCACTTATTTTGGGACGCGACGAAACCATCAACTATGAAAGCTTGACTGAAGCGATGCGCGCAATGCACACCGGCGCAAAACTTATCGCACTTTCTGACAGCGCGTTTCACATGAACGGCGTTGCTGTGCTGCCGAGTGTTGGCCCGGTCATTCAATATTTGAAAGAAGTCACTGGTCGCGCGCCTGATTGCATCTCCGGCAAACCACACGCGCAGATGTTTCGCTACATCACGTCGCGCGTCGGCGTTCCTGCTGCACACATCGCGGTCATTGGCGATCAACTCACCGCCGACATGAAGCTCGCCGAAGAGTACGGCATGGTGTCAGCGCTCGTGCTCTCTGGCCAAACCACGCGCGAAGATGTGCAAGAGAGCGCCTACCAACCCGACTACGTTGTCGAGAGCGTCGAAAGTTTGACACCACTGTTTAGGTAAAAACTAACAACAAGACTGCCGCGTCGTTCGTTTCACTCACTCCTCGCAGTGACAAACAGAAATTTTGCATATGCACAGGGCTGTCAATGACATGAATATAGTACAGTGCACAAAAGAAGGTTTGTCATTGCGAGAAGTGCCGTAGGCACGACGAAGCAATCTTGTTGTTAAAAATCAACGCTCAAATCTCGCCACTTTGGATTTGTGCTTTCTATAAGATCAATTTTCTTTTGCCGTGAGCCACCTTTGATTTGCTTTTCACGAGCAATTGCAGCAGAAATATCCTCAGCTGCTTCAAAGTATACAAGTGTTTTAACGTAATATCTTTTAGTAAAACTATCCGCCTCACTATTTTTATGTTCCCACAAACGTCGTTCAAGATTATTCGTTACACCAACATATAAAACTTTGTGAGTGCTATTGGTAAGTATATACACAAAATAATTTTTTCGTATCATGTGAGTATTAAAACTCTCAAAAAGAAATTCCGTCAAACAGCAAGATTGCTTCGCTTTGCTCGCAATGACAAACCTTCTTGTATGCGACGCACTCTATTTTTGTCATTGCGAGGAAGGGCTTTAGCCCTGACGCGGCAATCTTGTTTTGCTTTAGATAGTTTTATACAAACGCGCAGAAAGTTCTGCAAGAGTCTCAAGACGGCGTTTGGCTTCTTTTGGTTCAACTTTTTTGTTGGCCAAAGTATCTGCGTACGCTGTGCCTGCTAAACGCTCGAGAAACATCGATGGAATGTATTCAGCGTACGATGGCAAACCTTGCTCGCCAGAAATGCGTGCCCAGTCGTCGGTCCACGCTTTCATGCGTCGTTCAATCTCCGCAACAGCCGCCTCTGTGGAAAGCGCCTCATCCCACAACACCGGCATGATCGCATCAGCCCACACGGCCATCGCGAGCTCATAGCCTTCACCGCGCGGTGCGATGAGTTTTGCGTCGGTAATATAGTACGTGTCGCCCACGCGATGAAATTTGTCGGGCTTGGACAAGCCGTACGCCCAACGCAACTTTTCTACGGAGTACTGTACGTTTACAGCATTCCATGCACGATGCGCCACGTCATCAGCCAGCTCAAGCAAAGATGGTGGAGGTATTTCTGCGTCGCGTTCCTGTGTGAGCCGACCCTCTGCCAGCGCACGCCATCGACGTAAACGATTGCCATAAAAATCTATAACATCACCGTCTTCTTTACCTTCTGTATCAAGCTTGCGATACGCGAGTTTGTCTTTGATGCGAATCACGTCAGCAAACGGTCCTCGCAAAAACTCTTCGCGCGCTTCATCGGAGAGTGGCGATTGCAGCTGCTCGGTGCCTTCCGGAAGAGCCTCCATAATGAGTAGTGTTGCACGAGGGTCGGCGTGACTATACAACACTCTTGGTGCGCGAAGGCATGTACCCTCAGAGGCTGTGTGCAATCGCTGATGCGCGCCCACAACGTCGCGCTCACGCGGGTCGTGGATAATTTTACATACTGCTCGGCGCCCAGCAAATGTACCGGGCATGATGAACGACCGAGTGTCATTGTTACCATAAAAATCCAACAAACGTGGCTCTGCTTCGGCCTGAGGCACAAAGCCTGAGCGCAGCATACGATCACGCGCTTCCTCCGGGGTGAGTATTGCTTGAGGTTGAGGAATGGGTTCCATATGAGAAACCCTAGCGCGTCTCATCTCAAAAGGCAATGCGAGACTCGGTTTCGCCTCTCCGATGTCCACGCGTTTTGCAATCAGTGCAATACGCAGCTGTGGAGTTCGCAGCGCGACCGAGGCGTAGTTAAATACTACGCCGAGAGAGTGCGAGAACGAACAGCAAGCCCGGAGGGTCGCGACTTTACGTCGCGATAGTGTGCGATTGCAGAATGCGTGGTGCCGACGGAGAGACTCGAACTCTCAAGGGTTGCCCCACCAGCTCCTAAGGCTGGCGTGTATACCAATTTCACCACGTCGGCAGAGTATGTTATCCTGCATACTATATACTGCTTGCGCAAAAATACAAATCATGATACACAATAGCCGATTTATTATGACTGCAAGACCAGAATACACCACGTCTAATTATAGAAATCCTCTCCAAAAAGAAGGTGCTTTGCATTACGCAATTGACCCGGAACAGGAGACTGACAAAGATGAACAAGCAGCTAAAGCAATAAAAGAGCGTAGAGCAAGGGATCAACAATTAAAGGAAAAGGTAAGAAACCATGAGCCAATTCCTCCTATGTTTGAGTCCACAATTCCAGAGCTTCCCAGAACACCCCTTGCGGTAGGATTACGATCAGGCCAAAAATCGACCAACGAGAGCACGCGCATCGTAATTGCCGCTCCTGAAAATGATCAACAAGAAATCCGAGAAAATCAACGTCTGGAAGCAGAGGCACGCGCTCGCAATGAGGCTCGTATACAAGTATTTGATCAACGTCTCGCTCAAAGAAAGGGTGAGATGGCAGCAGAGCTGCTGCGCACAAACGAACCAATCGAACCAACGCCTGCTGAACGGGCTGAGCGCCTTGTTGCTGCGCGCACTCAAGCTATGGACACACTACGTGCACTTGAACAAGAAGCGATGCGTTCATTTTTTGGAGGACTCAGCTCCTTGGCCACTCGTGCACGCGAACGCGCACGCATTGCCTCCTACACACGTCAACTTGAAACTCTCTATAGAGAATATCCAAGCACTCGCACACCGGCTGAACGTGCTCGCATAGCATATAATGAAACTGAAGCTGGAATATATAATGCACGCCGGCACACCACAATCCTGGAAGCGGCTCGCCGAGGTACCCCTGGCGCTGAACGCAACGAAGCGTTTGTTCGCGCATTCAATCAACTATCTCTCGAAGAACAACACGCGCGCATGCAGGGGTTGGATGCGCAGAGCAGACTCACCCTCAACACCTCTTTAGAGCGCATACGTGAGCTCGAACGTGAAATTGCAACAGTACGCCCTTCATTTCTCAATCGCGTTTTTGGCAACGACCCTGTAGCTGAACAGCGCAAAGAGCTCGCATATCGGCTCAAACGTGCGAACGATGTATTCGAAAAACACCCAGATCTCTTCTAAGTTGACGCACACGGCGCACCCGCGCTACACTATCATCGACCTTGGACACTTCTCTCTCCCACTGTGGAGAGAGATTTTTTATGTTCCGCATTTTTTCACTCACACTTGTCGGAGCCACCCTCCTATTTTTCACCCTTGCAACGCCTGCGCATGCATGCGACTGCACAAACACGGCCACGGAAACACAAGAGACAGAGCCGGTCGTTGTCGCGCACATCGACTACAGCGCTCTGCGCATTTCCGAGCTCTACGCACAGCCTACTGACGGCGAGGAAGAGTTTATTGAGATTCATAACACGGGCGACCAAACGATCGACCTTTCGCAGCTCGTAATTCGCGACGCAGCGGGTAATGACTTCACTCCCGCAGCAGGCACGAGCATTGCAGCCGGCGCGTATCTCAGCTTTGCGGAAAACGAAACACACATTGGGTTGAACAACTCGGGCGACACTGTTGAGCTTGTAGATAGCCAAGGCCTTGTCGTATGCGTCACTACCTATGAAACAGCGGAGGAAGGACTTTCGTGGGCCGAGCAAGTCGACACAACATGGAGCTGGGGTGCTGCGACACCAAACGCATCGCCGGTTGCCCAAGTGGTCGAGGAAGTTGCAGAAGAACAAGCAACAGAAACAAGTGCGCCACAAGAAGAGGTAGGCACGACATCGAGCGACATCGTTCTTTCCGAACTACTTCCAAATCCAGAAACATCTGACACAACAGATGAATGGATCGAGATACAAAATATTGGCGCAGAAGCAGTTACGCTCCATGGCTGGCAACTCACAGACACAGTCACCACATTCACTATTCCAACGCAAACGCTTGCTCCAGAAGAGTATGCCGTGTTCAGTATTGAAGATACCAACATCGCGCTCAACAACTCTGGCGACACCGTATATCTCATCGATGGGCTTGGTAATATCGTGCAAGGCACAGAATTTAGCACGGCCCCAGTCGGTGAATCGTGGTCATTTCTTGATGGGGGCTGGGCATGGAGCACACCAACACATGGCGAAGATAATGATACACCAGTGCCAGAGGAAGAAGAAAGTGATGATGAATCTGTGGTCGCGGAAGAAGCAGAAGATACCAACGAAACAGAATCTGTTGTGCAAACGCTGAGCATTGCAGAGCTACGTGCGCATGAGGTTGGTGTCGAAGCAACAATCACTGGCGTAGTGAGCGTCGAACCCGGAATTTTTTCTGATCAGTATTTCTACATACAAGACGAAACTGCAGGCATACAAATATACTCGTACAGCAAACAGTTCCCAGATGTGAGCGTGGGTGATACAGTGACAGTCACTGGAACCTTGTCGAGCACACGCAATGAAGCGCGACTCAAAATTTCCTCTGCACAAGATTGCACAGTAGTTTCGCACGGCGCATCACCCCAACCAATTGAGAGCGTCTTGTTAGAAGAAAGCCAAGAAGGGATGCTCATCACGTACACTGGCGAGCTTGAGAGCAAATCGTCAACCAAACTCACACTTGATGATGGAACAGTTATCGCTATCAAAAGTGGGACAAACATCTCCGTCTCAGCGCTTGCTACAGGAGACACGCTCACTATCACCGGCGTTGTGACGCAGTATGATGACGAATACAAACTTCTTCCACGCAGCGATGAAGACATCACTGCTGAGGAGCAATCGTCTGACACAAGCACACTTCTTGGTGCTACAGCATACGCAGCAACAACACGTCCAAATGGTGCGCAGTACACACTTACATCAACGCAACAGGCACAATTTCCATGGAGCATACTTCTACTTGGCTCGGTGATAACGGTCGGCATTGGCTCACTGGCGATCAAAATGCGTCCTTACCTCAAACGCATAGTAGAAAAAAAAGTGCCGAGCACTCGGCTTCCATCAGTTGAAGAAATTGCATGGCCGCGCACGCGCCCTACTGTACGCGATGTCGACGACGAATAGGCCTAACACTCAACACTCCACGCTCAGCCACATAGAGCAGCGCGGAAAAAAGCAGGCTTATCATGATGCCGCTGGACAATACTACCCATGGAAGCATGAGCTCAAAAAGACTGCGATACTGTGTCGACGGAAGTTCAGCAATGCCCACGCGCCAACGATGTCCAAATGCAAACAGTTGGCGCGTAGCGGTCAGCAGACCGTCCTCATCAGCGCTGTCAACATCCATATGCATGCTTGTATACATCTCTCCAGCCTCAGTGCGACCCATGGCATCATCATAGATGTCAAAGGCAACACGTAATTGCTCTGCTCCAAAAATTTCATCTACAAATGGCTGCATATGAAAAGTAGCAAAGGCAAAGCCAAGCAGATTCTCTCTGCGTTCAGCTACTGTGTATGATCTTTCACTATACACCGGATCATATAACACAAATCCCGGCCGAGCATCTTCACCTGTATCCGAAAGCATGATCAACTTCCCTGTCATTGTAGGGCTCCCGGTATCACGCGCGGTGTCCATTGCGATCTTGCGACCATCAATTTCGTGAATGCTATATGGTGCAAAACCAAAACTTTCAACGCCAGGATACAGCGTCGTGACGTTAAGCCTTTCAATAAATGTCTGCCACTCATCAGCGGTCATGGATGGTTGAGCTGCCAACACACTGACAGCGCTGTCGAGTATGTTGCGATAGACATCCATCCGCTGAGCAATTTTTTCGACCACCTCTGTGGCATCGTCTTGAAAAGCAATAAGTTTTTGTGCATTGATAATACTCGAGCTCACAAACCATCCAAACACACTGAGCCCAATACCACATGTTGCCACAATGTACGGTGCGAATCGACGCACAATGCGATCCAATACCTTAAAACGCTCCATGAGTAGTGGCAATATGCACACCACAACAAAAAAGAGTATAGCCCATGGTATCACACTCCTCATTAATACCGCTACAAGACGATATTGACGTGCGTTGGTCACCTGCTGCGCAACCGCATCATCGGTAAACACATTAGAAAAAGAGTTCCATGGATACAGCCGCTCTTGAGTGCCTAAATCATAATAATACCCCACCGCTTTGTCGGCGTATTTTACTAACCACCCAGTCGTTGGTTCAATCCAGAGATCAAGAGCAACATCAAGATTAATACCAAATGTTTGACCCACTTGTGGTAATTTTTGTAAATTTACTGTTTGATCGGGTGTTAACACCGTTTGATAATGGAATACTCGCAAACCGTCTATATACTCTGTAGATTTGTAGTGCATTTCAGCAGGCACGTCGTAGTTGACATGCCAATAGGTAAAATCTTGTCCGGGGCGCACACCCTGCGGTCCAAACAAATACCCAGCTCTATCATGATCCCCAAATCCCGGCACATGTTTTTGTGTTGTTGGGCTCACAGCATATTCACGCAGCACTGAAAACACCGGCTCGCCGGATGAGGATCGTACAGAAAATGCATTCTGAATAGTCAGTACACCCGGACGTGCATCAAGAGTCCTGTAGGAAAAGCTAGAATCTGACTGTGTTTTACCAATAAAACTTTGTGTAGTCTGATCGTAAAAGTTATCCCATGATACTAAATCAGCCGAATAGGAAAAATTATCGGGAAGACGCAAAAAGTATGGAGCCAGAACATACAACCACAAAGGAATAAGTGCGGCGAATGTGAGCGCTCCAAAAAATAAGATGTGTTTTTTGAGCGGTTTCATATCGCTTACACAATACTACTTTGTATGTTTTGACCGTTGCACATGCTCGCGGACCACATGTTCAATGTGTTTGCGTATGCTACGACGAATAATGGCATACAGAAAAAATGCTATGTACATGACAAGACACACCAACACATACCACGGCGGTAGACAAACTATAGCCACGGGCTCAGCAACAAAGGATGTTGCACCGGTGTTGGTTTCATAGATCACATGCGCCTGAACATTTAGGACTCCGGCCCATGGGCGTGTGATAGTTTGATGACGAGTAAGCGTTTGCCCGGGCAACACCTGTACGCGCAACTCTGTACGTGCGGGAAACTGTTGAAAAGCAATCAACCTCTCCCACGCGCTCGACATGTCAGATTCAGTTACAATGGTAAGATCCTGAGTCACATTGCCGGTATTGCGAATAGAGATTGTGACATCGAGAGTTCGCGGATCGCCAGGAAGTGCGCCCACAGAAAAACGGGTAATCTGTGCCGATTGTTGAATATCACCGGGAATAGTTACGTAGACCCTCACACCTGTGCGAGTTGATAATTGTATGCCGCCACTTTCTGTTGTCGTGCTCTGCCCGATGTGTTCCAACATGATGCCGCCTTGGTATTCACGCTGTTCTGAGGAAATTGACTCCGGCACAATAAGCGAAAAGGAGATGGGCATCGTTGAGTGCGGTGCTATCTCAACCTCGTTTTGTGCAAGAGTAATCCATGCGCCAATGGCATCGCGTTGTTCCGACGCTTGCTCAACAGCAAATGTACCGTCAGAGCTTTGTGTACTGTCAACGGAATACATACGCACACGCGCAACATCATCTGTGTTATTGACCACATCAACTACGTCGCTGATAGATCCCCCGGGTTGAATCGTATATTGCAAACGATCGCGAGTGACCCCTTCAACATCTTCGACTCCCGGACGAATACCAACTGTGCCAAGAGTCACTGCGGCATCAGCTTGAGTGCCACAAAAAGTAAGAATAGAAAATATAAAAAAGGAAAAAAAGCGCATACTACATAATAGTAATCACCAAATGAAGATGGAAAGGGTCTGCGCTCTCAGGAAGAATATAGGGAAGGGTTTGCTGTACACGAATGCCAGAAATATCCCACCCACAATATGATGCGAGCCGCGCGCTGCCACTCACCAACGAAATGCTTGAAAATGCAGAGTCGTACTCACTAAAACTTGATGGTGTACCAAGGGACAAGTCAGAAGTTGGACAATTGTCTGGGTCAACAATAGATTCAATATCTGCAAGTGAGGGATCAATGCTCAAGCGCCCGCCTGAAGTATCAGTATCAGGCCCATCAATATCTGAGGTATCGTTGGTATCAAATGTCGCGCCACTACTCTTCCATAATGACCGCGGACCATCAACAGGAGCGATGGTCACACTCCACTCAACGTCACGTGCTGGATTCATAATGCGTAATTTTTGCTTTGAGGTGCCTAACACCGATGAAATAACTGTTGGGCTCAAATCAATCCGCGGTTGTGCAACAATCTCACCAGCATCATCGACAACATCAATCGAATTTGGGCCGGGTAAAATGGTTTGTTGAAAATTCACAACTGTGTCAGCAAACACCGGAAGTGCAACACACAACACCACAGCAATGTGTGGGGCCAACCAAAGTACGCGACGAATGTGTGAAGAAAGTTGCATGTGTTAACTTGCGGTAATGGTAAGAGTCATGTCGAGAGAGTAATCACTGCCAGCAGGTTGCGCAGCAGGAACGCTCTGAGAAAGATCGATACCAGTGATGTCCCAGTAACAATCCGTATCTGTCGAGCCTGAGGAGCTTAAGAGTGTCACAGAGTTTACAACATCTTGGCTAAATGCACTCACAGAACCAAAACTTAAACCTGTTGTGGAACACCCTCCTTGCGGTGTAATCGTACCACTCGTTGGAGTGATTGTCAGTTGCCCGCCGACACTGTCTGCGTCTACACCATCTCCTGCATCAGATGTTGGATCATTGAAATCATACGTCCCTGTACTACCGGTCCACACTGATGTCGCACCAAATGTTGCAGCAAGGGTAAGTGTCCACGTTGGTGTAAAGGTGCTATTGGAAATCCGTATCTTTTGCGAACCTGTACCAAAAGTACCTGTGGATGTTTGTGAGGCTATACTGACTGAAATTGCACTAAGCACAACAGCAGGACTCATCACCGACGCTCCAGACCCATCAACAATATCTACACTCAATGCCCCATTACTAAATGCCCAATTGACGTTGTCGTTACAGTCAGTATTTGTACCATTATAGGCAAGAATACTATTTCCTGAAGAAGCATCAGATCCACCTACATTCACATAGCTCACAGCGGTTTGTGTGCCGGACACATGTAACAACCACGCACCTGCTGATAAATTTGAGTTACGGAAAAATATTTGAGTACCGCTTGCGCCACCGTTCCAGTTAATATTTGTGAATGTATATGTACCTCCCGAGAGGTATTGAACGCGCGCCGAAGCGGAGGTGATGGTATACTCTGTTGCTGTTACAGATGCCAAAAAAATAACACCGGGAGTAAAAGATGTCCCACAGCCCGGATCATCAACACCAGAGTTATTCGTGATACTCAAACCATAAAACGCGGAAGAGCCAGTCAATGTACCAGCGAGTGTTTGTTGGCCGCTACCATTAAATGTAACGGTACTTGTGTGCGGCGTGAATGTGCCATTGTTTGTGTAGTTTCCTGCAATGTTGATTGCATAGTTACTCGCTGTGTCAAGTGTGCCAGAAGAAATTGTCAACGCACCCAACACAGTAATTGCGCCTGCAAGCGTTGCCGTCTGTGAGGATTTTGCAATAGTCAGATTATAGTATGACGTACTGGCAACGGTTTGTGCGTCGGTAGTTGCGGTGTAGTTCACTGTATTATTTGATGCGGAAGCAATAAAGCTGCTCACAGTAATTGAGCCGTCAACATTGAGCGTTGAAGCGCTGCCTTGCGCAAAGGTGCCGCTTCCAGAAAGTACACCGCTGATACCAAGAGCTCCATTATTCGTAACAGTCACTCCGGTCACAATAAGATTTGGTAGTGTCACTGCGTTCGTGCCACTAAAACTCTGGTCATTTGTGTTACATGTAATATTTGCTGTAGAACCAAAATTTACTGTACCCGCACTATTATTTGTAAAACCGTTCTGCAAAGTAATCGAAGAGTTCGATGCATTCGTCCAACTGCCACCGGAGTTAATCGTCACAGCGTCGCCATATATTTTTGAAGCGGCGTTTGAATTTGCAAGAGTCCCACTCACTGAGGTTGTTCCAGTAATGTTCAATCCAGAACCAGCGCCTGTAGTGAGTGTCGTCCCGGACCCTACCGTAAGCGTACCTGCCACAGCAATTGTACTTGTGGTTAGCCAGCTTACCGTGCCGCTCAACGCTAAGTTACCAGTCACGCTCGTCACCGCGCAGTTGACATTACCACTATTTGTAAAATTTAGATGATAATACGTCGTGACTTTGCACGATGGATTCACTGTCGAATAATTTACAATGTTCTCTGTTGCCGTTGCAGTGAGCGTGGTGATTGAGGGAGTGCTGGCATTGATGTTGAGTGTCGCTGATGTGTCGTTAGTAAAACTTCCTGTGCCTGCAAAAGTACTGCTAATTGCTGTCGTTCCAGAATTTGTCACACTCCCAGGACTGGTCACGGTCAACGACGAAATGGTGATTGTACTTGGACCACTAAATGTTTGCTCAACTCCAGTCACAACGAGTGTGGTAATTGCAATTGCCGTGTTTGCCGTGAGCACACCAGAGGCTGTATCCATCGTTGCAGTCCCTGTAACACTGACTGTACCGTTGTTGATGATGCCGCCCTGAACAATAATCGCAGTGCTTGCACCATTCAACGTACCGCCATTATTCACAGTTATTGCGCCAGTAAATGTTTTGTTGCCTGTATTGTTTGAAAGTGCGAGCGTGCCAGTCACTGAAGTCGTGCCTGTAACGGTAAACACAAATCCCGCTGTAGTCAGTGTGGTGCCCGAACCGACATCAAGATTGCCATCAATGGCAAACGAAGACGATAACGTCCATGTCGCTGTGCCGCTCAAAGTCACATTCCCACTGACCGCCGTGGGAGCGCACGTTTTCGCTCCACTTGTCGCAAGAGTCAAATGATAATACGTGGTCGCAACACACGTTTGTGTACCGGCGCGATTATACGAAAACGTATTTCCCGCTGCGGTCATAGTAAGCGTAGAAATTGTTGGTGCAGCAGAGCCTCCATAGTTCACCGTTCCTGTTATTGCATTTGCAAACTCTCCTGTGCCAGCAATAGTTGTGGATACAGTGAGCGCGTTAGTATTGGTGAGCGTCACGCCTGTCACCGTAACAGTTGCAATAGCTTGCGTTCCACTGAGCGCTTGAGCATTTGTATTAAACGTTGCGCTTCCTGTAATCGAAACAATACCCGATCCTGTTTGTGTAATACCTCCACGAAAAATATTTACCGTGGCAGTGC
>JAHBAR020000022.1 GCA_018500015.2 Candidatus Kerfeldbacteria bacterium
GGAGCTTGGGGATATGAGGATTTTGAGTGTAGGGCATATCCAACACTCTACTCCAGTACACAACACCAGAGTGTTGCGAAGGTATTGAACCATTACGAATGAAGAATTATAGTATGTTTTCTGAACGATTTCCCAAAAAAATATTCAGAGCAGGCGTTCTGATGGGTGCACTTGGTGCGGCAGCCCCTCACGCTCGGGCCGAAAGTGCGCCACAGCAACCTGCCACAACTCAAGAGTTGCCAGTGGCGCAAGATCCAGCGCCGTTTGCTTCTACTGTTGAAGCGCCGCAACTCCCACTTGCCGCTGACCCAAAAAAGCCGGAAAGCGTAGCCGGAGTTTCTACAGTCCACCATGGCGATGTATATGTGCCGTCTCAACCAACGCCACCATCTCCGGGACGAGCATGGACTCCTTCAGAGCCGCCAGTGCTTCCATTGGCAGAAGATCCAAAGATGCCTGTGCCACCTGTGTTGGATTTGGCGCAAGATCCAGCGCCGTTTTCGCAATATGTTGCTCCGCAGCCACCTACTCCTATCGCAGAACGACCTGTGCGCATTGGTCCACCGCTTTAGCTCTAGCTAAATACACAAAGCCATACTACAGCCCATTTGTGTAATTTTTTTATTCCGGAAATTTGGTAGGCGTGCCGGTGATCCAAAGCGCATCAAAAAGTGTACGCATCGCTTTTGCAATGCGTGGATGCTCAATGCGCACGAGCATGCCGACATCAGTGAGCAAAAAGGTGACAACATCTCCGTGAATCATCATCTCTTCAACTTCAAATCTGTCTTCGCGAGGCGTGCGAATATGCCATGTACGCTTCTTGAATAACGTATACTCTTTTGGTGTCATTGAGTTTTTTGCAGTGTGCAACAAATTTTCAGTGAAGAGTGCTTTTGTTTCTATTTTTCTTTCAACAAATTGTTTGAGTAAAAATTCCCACTCACCAGGTTTGAACGCAGCCAAGTCGCTACGTGCCGATGTATCACTTTGCACAACACGAAATTCAGAACCTTCAGGAAGCGATGCGAGCTCTCGGTAGTGATCGTAGTGCCCAGTTTTAAAATCTTTGACTGAAATTTTTGGTGTCATGCTATCGACAAGTGCGAGCGAAGAGAGGAGTGGTGATACTTTCTTGAGCGCATCTGTCCAGCTTTCCATGCGCGCGACGAGCTCTTCACTATCGACCGCCTGCACCACTTGTGAGCGGCCTTTCTTTACCAAGCGCACCATCTCTTTCGCGCTCAAATTTTTGAGATGAAAATAGAGAAGCGTGCGATCAATGCCCACTTTTTGCGCGAGAGTTTTGACAGTAGATTCTGGGCTGGCAACCGCGGCAATATAAATAGAAGTCTCAATAGGTGAGAGATTGAAGCTGCGAAGAGCGTGTTCAATAACAGCTGTGATTTTCATCTGTAAAGAAAATTTAACACATAAATAATAACTTATTTTAGCTAAAAAGTCAATATATTTTACAAAATATATAGTATTTTTTTTGAATACATTTAGCATTTCTGTACAGTATTGACTCGATCTCAAGGAGGATCAAATGACTCATTCAGCGAATATCCAGGAAGTGTGTGATCGCCGTTACTGGATCGTCCATATCGAGCATTCGCACACTCTTGCTGATTTGCTTGAGCTGATTCTTCGATTGCATCTTCGTAGGCCGTCGCGCGAGGAGTTCGGAGAGTTCGTAAAAGCGGAGAAGCGTGGCACAGTGTTCCGCACTGTGCTCGATGACGACACCCTGTTCATGGGTCTCCACTCAGGCTTTGGGTGTGGGAGCGATGAAAACCTACTCATCATCATGCCTGCACGAGTTCGCGCATGCTGGGGGGACACGCATTGGGTGTTCGTTGATGGGTAAGCCTTGTCGGTGGGCTTCATACACCGACTCTCACTTTATAATTATGAAACACGCACTACTTGCTGGCACATTCGAAATAGGAGAGCGCATACGCAACGCTCAAATTGAAGCCGTGAAAAAAGCCCATCAACTTGGAGGTGATATATGCATTCTCGTCAACGATATTGGCATCGCAGAAAAGTTGCTCGCGTATGAAGCGCATGCAATCAATGGCGTGAACGATCTGTATGCACGTAGGCTCGCATGTGCTCGCAGTGGTTGTCAGATTACGCAGTTACCAAAAACACGCGAAGAAGTCGATGAGTATCGCGACGACGCAGCGCTCAAACGGATGCTCACAACTTTGCGTGCGTACACATCATCGCTCGAGAAGAGTGTTGTACAAAAAATCTGCACTGAGGTGATTGTGCCTGCTGAAGCGAAATGCAGAATCGAGCTTTATGGTAGTTCTGAAAGTTCGGTGCATATCCTCTATGAGCGGGAGTTGCGCAACTCGGCGTCGCAGCATTTGCGCGCAAGTCGTAAGCATTCTCCTCAGAGTTTTGTACCCCTCATTGAATACGCGCAAAAACATCGACAAGGACTCGCTTTGTTGCTGGAAGAGCTTCAATCTCAGCATCGCATTCCTACATGTCGTGCAATCATGCTTGAGCTCTACACCACTCTTTCGCGTGCAGGTTATGAACAGCTCACCATAGTGCAAGAAGACATTCACCAGCTCGCTTTCGAGCATGCCTCTGAGCTCTATTGCAACATGCACAATGTGTTCGTGGACGATCAGCGATTTAGTATGCAGATCGTGCACGTTAACCTTTGACATTTTGAGGTCTTCGCGCTATCGTCGATGTATAGAAACGCGCTGATGCTGGCTTTGTCACCCGGCGGAGCGTTCCGCGTTTGTCGAGCGTATCGGCTGCAGAGTGCTTTTGCCAAAACGGCGAAAGAATCAGGTGGTACCGTCCGATCCCAAGGACCCTGAACTAAGGGTCCTTTATGTTTTAAAGTTATGGACTACACCGATCGCATTTTTGGAACATTCTCAATCGATGAACCTGTCATCGAAGAGTTGATTTTAAGCAAACCGTTGCAGCGCCTTAAAGAAGTGAATCAGTACGGTGCGTCATTTTATCGCTTTCCACATTTGTCGACAACGCGCTTTGAGCACTCAGTCGGCGTGTACTATGTGTTGCGAAGGTTAGGCGCTTCGGTGACCGAGCAAATTGTAGGGCTCTTGCACGATGCTCCGCACACCGCATTCTCGCATGTCACTGACACGGTGTTTGGCGACGCATCGCAAACATTCCACGAAAAGTTTCACGAGAAGATTATTTTTGAAAGTGAAATTCCGCGCATCATGAAAAAGCACGGACTCTCTGTGTGGGATTTGCTCAACAAAAAAAAGTTTCGTTTGGCTGAGCGCGACATTCCAGATTTGTGCGCCGATCGCATTGATTACTTTTTCCGTGATTGCGTCACTGACAAACAGCTCGACCTGCTCGACGCGCGCAAAATGATGGATGACATGACAGTCGTGAAAGGGGAGATCGCGTTTCAAACGCAAGCGCTCGCTGAGCAGTACACCATTATTTATCGCGAAGCCAACGAGAAGCTCTGGGCAAGCCCGCTGCAACACGCGTTGTACTATTTGTTGTCGTCGGCAATGAAACTTTCGCTCGAAGAAGGTGTGCTTACGTTTGAAGAGCTCTTCACCACCGATCAAGAAGTACACGCGAAAATGCGCGCATCTGGTAACCCGCAGATTTTAAAATATTTGCACGACATGGAACACGTTGAGGTGAAAGAAGACACAAAAGATTACGATTACCACATCGTGCCCAAAGTGCGCATTGTCGATCCGTGGGTCGTACAGCTGGACGGCAGCTTGAAGCGCGTCAGTGAAGTCAACGCCGTGATTCAAAAAGACAACGAAGCGTATGCAGAAAAACTCAAGCGTGGATACTTTGTGAAAGTGCTTTCTTAAAAAAATACGAGCCGTCTCTTCCACCATTGAGACGGCTTAGTCGAAGATGTCGAATGCCTCACAAAAAATAAAAGTGCAAATCACCGCGACTTCGTAACATGCGAAGAGCTCGACCATGAACACCTCCTATACATAAGCCTACTACCATTATATATACTGTCAATATGGACAAAGCCTACTCACCCCAAGACCACGAAGCGCGTATCACGCAGGCGTGGGACGAAAAAAAATACAGCAACCCGGATCATCTTCCTAGCCAAAACGGCGAGCCGCACGCGGTGATGATGCCGCCGCCAAATGTGACCGGCGTGCTGCATCTTGGTCACGCGCTTGAAAACAGCATTATGGACACACACATGCGCTACCATCGCATGACAGGAAAACGCACGTTGCTCATTCCGGGTACTGATCACGCGGCTCTTCCAACACAAGCGCGCGTGGAAAATAATCTCAAGAAGCAAGGCATCACAAATCCGCGTCAAGAGTACGGTCGTGAAAAGTTGGTCGCGATGATTCGCGAATATGCGGAAAATTCGAAGAGCACAATTTTATCGCAGATCAAACGCTTGGGCACGAGCTGCGACTGGTCGCGCCTCGCGTATACGTTTGATGAGGAGCGTAGCCGCGTAGTGAACGATGTGTTTGTTCGCATGTTCAACGACGGGTTGATTTATCGTGGCTACCGTGTGGTAAACTGGAGCATTGCAGGGCAGAGCACGTCATCGGACGACGAGCTTGTGTACGAAGAACGTGCGACAACGCTCTACACATTCAAGTACGCAAAAGATTTTCCGATCGCTGTGGCAACTGTGCTGCCCGAAACCAAACTCGGTGACACCGCAGTAGCTGTACACCCTGATGACACGCGCTATCAGCAGTACATCGGCAAAACGTTCACTGTTGATGTCGGTGCAGAAACTCCGCGCACTATTCACGTGATTGCTGATGAGTCTGTGGACATGAATTATGGCACTGGCGCGCTTGGTGTGACCTCAGCACATGCGACAGCGGATTTTGATATGTACCAAAAGCATCCTGAAATTGGAATTATCCCTGTCATCGGTACGGACGGCAGGATGCTTCCTGCTGCTGGCAAAGCGTATAACGGTTTGCCATTTAAGGACGCGCGCAAAAAATTCGTGCAATGGTTGCATGATAACGATTTGCTCATTGAAGAAAAAGAGATCGTGCACAATGTTGCGTTGTCAGATAGATACGGCGATGAGATTTGGCCGATGCCGATGGAGCAATGGTTTGTGAATGTGAACAAAGAAGTTCCAGGCAAAGGAAAAACCTTGAAGCAATTGATGCTCGAAGCTGGTGCAAAAATTACCATCACTCCTGAGCGCTTTGCAAAAACGTATACCAACTGGATTACAAACCTGCACGACTGGTGCATCTCGCGCCAAATTTGGTGGGGGCATCGCATCCCGGTGTGGTATCGCGGCGCGGAAGTTGTTGCCTCTGCAGTGAAACCCGCAGGCGAAGGCTGGATGCAAGACGCAGATACGCTCGACACGTGGTTTTCTTCTGGCATGTGGACATTCTCGACACTCGGATATCCAAGTTCTGCTCACGTAAAAACATTTCACCCGAGTGCGTGGATTCAAATGGGCTACGAAATTATTTATCTCTGGATGGCACGCATGGTGTTGTTCTCAACCTATGTGCTGGGTGAAATTCCGTTTCGCGAAGTGTACATTCACGGCATTTTGCGCGATAAGCAAGGACGCAAGTTTTCAAAATCACTTGGCAACGGCATTGATCCAATTCAAGTGATCGACGAATATGGCACAGATGCGTTACGTTTGAGTGTGCTCAAAGGTGTCGCGCCGGGCAATGATTCTCGTTTTTACGAAGAGAAGGTTGCTGACGCTCGTAACTTCGTGAACAAGTTGTGGAATGTTGCGCGGTTTGTATCGCAGATGAAGAAAGATGAGACCACCGGTCCTGCTACACTTCCTGACCAATGGATTCTCACGCGCTTGCATGATGTTGTAGCTGAAGTAACCGAAGCGTACGAAAAAAATCAGTTCTCGCAAGCTTCCGAAACGCTCTATCATTTTGTGTGGAACGAGTTTGCCGATTGGTATGTGGAAGCTGCGAAGATCGAAAGCCTCCACGCGCGCCAAGCGATGAACGTGCTCAGAACTGTGCTTGCGCTGTTGCATCCGCTCACACCGTTTGTGACAGAAGTGATCGCAAAAGAGATGGGCTTCACCCAAGAAGAAGGGGAGTTGATGGTTGCCGAGTGGCCGAAAGCAGAAGCGTTTGCCGTCGACCACGAATCAACAAAGCGGTTTGCGATTGTGCAAGAACTCGTTACTTCAATTCGCGCTCTCAAAACTTCATTCCGCATTCCACCTTCAACTCAGCTTCAAGTGCTTGTTGAGCTTGGAGAAGAAGAGCGAGCGTTGGTTGAAAAACTCGCGCGTGTAACTCTCGGACAAAAACAATCACACCAACATCACGCAACAATTGTTGTTGGTGGGGTCACGGCCTTGGTTATCCTTGATGGAGTAGTAGATATTGAAGCTGAGAAACAGCGTCTCAAAAAAGAGATTGCCGAAGTGGAAGGTTCGCTCAAAGGTATTCAAGCAAAACTCAATAACGAAAAATTTATGCAGAGCGCTCCTGAACAGGTGCGTGTGAAGACTCAAGAAATTCATGAGGAGCGTCTTGTTACTATGGCAAAATTGCGTGAAAGTCTAAAACAAATTGATTAAAAATTACTTCCTGTTTTCATAGCTCGAAATCCGATATGCCACCAAATCCGATTTCTTGGCATATCGGATTTGTTGAATGAACTTTCGGCTCTACATAGCGTTTTTTTTGCCATTTTTATTGACTAAAGAGCCTGTTTCAAGTATGCTAGCTGGCGTTGTCCTATGAATACTGTACTCAATATTGCTCAAATTATTATTGTTATCTTGCTTGTTGCCTGTGTGTTGCTTCAACAACGTGGCGACGGTATGGGCGCTGCATTTGGTGGCTCTGACCAGATTGTTTCTGTCCGTCGTGGCCCTGAAAAGATACTGTTTTGGCTTACGATCGTTTTTGCTGTTCTGTTTTTCGCGATCTCTCTCTATCGCATGTTCGCAAACTAAATAGATATGTTTTCTTGGTTACGAAGTCAACCTGACGAAACCATTGTCTTTCTTGCGCGTCCAAAACACGCGTTTCCTTCACGTCATCAGCTCACATATGTTTTTTCTTTGTGGACACTACGTCAACGCGTTGTCGCTTTGATTGCTGCTGTGGTGTTTGTTGTCGCAACACCGTGGACATTCGGTCGTTGGTACACCAACGCGACAGTGGTGATTCCGCAACACGGAGGCTCATATACTGAAGGTATGGTGGGGTCGCCCGAATACATCAACCCACTACTATCACCACTCTCAGATGTGGATTCGGATCTTGTACGCTTACTGTTTTCTTCGTTATTTCAGTATAGCCAAAATGGAGAGTTGCAGCCTGATCTTGTTACTGAATATTCAATATCGGAGGACCAGCTTACGTATACATTTACTGTACGGCAAGATGCGAAGTGGCACGATGGTGAGCCGGTAACTGTTGATGATATGTTGTTTACCGTTGAGTCAATTCAAGATCCTGTGTTTCAAAGTCCTTTACAGTCTTCGTTGGACGGTGTCACTGCAACGCGTATTGATGATACTCACTTTTCGCTCAAACTTGCCCAGCCATACGCACCATTTTTGACAACGCTTACATTTGGTATTATTCCGCAACATTTGTGGTACGATGTGCCCGGCCAAAATGTGCGCTTTACCGAACTCAACACACATCCGATCGGTAGTGGTCCGTACGCATTTTCTCAACTCACTCGTGACTCTACAGGCGCGATCAAATCTGTAGAAATCAAAGAGTACGAAGATTACTATGGCGCAAAACCATTCATCCCAAAATTCACCGCAGTGTTTTTTCCAGAAAGCGCACTTGCACAAGAGGCATTGCGTAGCAAAAAGGTGGACGGAATCGCCTTCGTACCCGCTGATGCCGTGCAAGAAATTCGAAAAAAGGAAGGTGATGTGAACATCACGAATTTGAAAATCCCACAATATACCGCCCTATTTTTTAATCAAGTTGCAAACAAACAATTGCAAGATCCTGCTGTGCGTTTGGCGCTTGCTACTGCAATCAACCGTGATGATATTATTGCACAGGTGTTTAATGGTGCCGCAGAGCCGATTTTTACTCCAATTTTGCCTGGATATTTGGGTTATAATCCTGAGGTTGATAAACATCTCACTGATATCGATGCAAGCAACAAAACACTTGAAGATGCTGGATGGAAGTTTCCAGAAGGCGTGACTGCCGATCAAACGATCGACGATGAGCATCCATACACTCCTCGTGCGAAAAATAACGTGAACCTCGAATTTACCGTTTCGACCGTAGATACGCCGGAATATCGTAAAACACTTGAAATAATTCAGCAGGCATGCTATCGTATTGGTGTCAAAATGAATATCGCGATCTTTAGTGCTGAAGATATTCAAAATCAAGTCATAAAACCACGCCATTACGAAGGACTCTTGTTCTCCGAAATTGTTGGTACAGATCCTGATCCCTATCCATTTTGGCATTCGTCTCAGCAAAAGCATCCGGGCCTGGCACTCGCCATTTTCCGTGATAAAGAAGCCGATGCATTGTTGCAAGACGCTCGTAAAACGAATAACGCCGAAGAACGTCGGCTCGCATATCTGCACTTTCAAAATAATCTCGCAAGCTCATTGCCGGCAATTTTCTTGTACAACTCATTGTACTCGTATGCTGTCGACGACTCCGTTCAGGGCATTCCTGAAGAACAGTACATCACTGTTCCTTCTGACCGCTTCGCAAGTATTGCCTCTTGGTATATGAAATCCAAACGTATTTGGAAATAACGGGCTGACCAGCGCGCTCTATATGTAGAGAACGATGACGAGCTCGTAATTTCGAGATGCTTCTCTCATTACGCCGAAGTGGTGAAATTGGTATACACGCACGTTTCAGGTACGTGTGGAGAAATCCATGGAGGTTCGAGTCCTCTCTTCGGCACAATTCGTAAATTCATTTTAGAATTTACGTGAAACAGATTTTTATTCATTAATTTTAATTCGGTAATCGTTGTTATGAACAACACACCAACACATTCACAGAACAGAGGTCCGCGAAATTTTCGTGGACAATCTTCAGGCGGTAGCAGACAAGCCGGCCAACCAAAAGGTCGCGGTAATTTTCGTCCGCATCGTCGTGGCGGAACTAATTTGAAAGACATTTCAAAAAATTGGCAGAAAGCGCCATCGTATGACGCTCGCAACCAACAGAACATTGCTGCTCAATCAGGCAATCGTCCTACTCGCCCGCAAAACGGCCAACCAATGGCACGCATGCTTCCACGTTCAGTAGGGGGCAACAAACTACGTATTTCCGTCCTCGGCGGTGCAGAAGAGGTCGGTCGCAATATGACCATGCTCGAATACGGCAAGGACATTATTTTAATCGACTGCGGTTTGGAATTTCCAGACGAAGACATGCCTGGAATTGACTACATCATCCCGAACATTTCCTGTTTGAAAGGTCGCGAAAAAGATGTGCGCGGTATCATTATCACCCACGCTCACTACGATCACATCGGCGCTATTCCTCACGTCACGCAAGCGTTGCACAATCCACCAATTTTTTCGGCTCGTTTAACGCTCGGTATTATCGCAAAACGTCAAGATGATTTTCCCGGCTATCCAAAATTGGATTTGCGCGAAGTCGATATCGACGGACAAATCAAACTCGGCGATTTCATTGTTGAGTTCGTGCGCATCAACCACAGCGTTCCAGACTCTCTTGCGATTGTTGTACGCACACCAGAAGGTATCGTGCTTCACACGGGCGATTTTAAATTCGACCTCACTCCAATCGGCGACCAAGTCACTGACTTTGCAAAACTCGGCCGCTTGGGTAAAGAAGGCGTGCTCGCACTTATGGCTGATTCGACGAATGCTTCAAAGCCAGGTCAGCAGCTCTCTGAAAAATATATCGGCAAAACTGTGCAGGGGATCATGGAGCAAGCAGATGGCCGCATCATTGTTGGCACATTCGCTTCCAACCTCAACCGCGTTCAGCAATTGATTTGGAGCGCTGAAGAGTTGCAACGCTTTGTTGTGCTCGAAGGTTTCTCAATGAAGACCAACGTCGAAATCGCGAAAGCGCTCGGCTATCTTACATTCAATTCCAAGACAATCATCTCCGCACAAGACGCAGTGAAGATGCCGCCGCACAAGTTGGTGATCATCTGTACAGGTGCACAAGGCGAAGGCGGAGCATCTCTCATGCGCATTGCAACAAAAGAACATCGTTTCTTCCAAGTTGAAAAAGGAGACACCATTATTTTTTCTTCCTCAGTCATTCCTGGTAACGAACGTTCGGTACAAAATCTCAAAGACACCTTGCTTCGCCAAGGCGCGAAAGTCGTTCACTACCAAATGATGGATGTGCACGCTGGTGGTCACGCGCAACAAGAAGATCTCAAGCTCTTGATTCGTTTGATCAATCCAAAATACTATGTGCCAATTGAAGGTAATCATTTCTTGCTACACGACAATGCAAACGCGTCTCGCGAGCTCGGCTATGACGACGATCACATCTTCATCCCAGCGAACGGTCAAGTGATGGAATTTGCTGGCGGCGAGGGCGTGCTCACAGATGAGCGATTCCTCTCTGATGCTGTGATGGTTGATGGTTTAGGTGTCGGCGACGTTTCAGAAGTCGTGCTTCGTGATCGTCAATTGCTCGCAGAAGACGGCATGTTCGTCGTGATCGTCACAATCAGCGCAAAAGATGGAAAGATCGTCGGTAATCCAGACATCATCTCTCGTGGCTTCGTGTACACAAAAGGCAATGAGCTTATTGAAGAAGCTCGTAAAAAAATTGCCGAGGTTGTACAGCCGCATAATACTTCTGAGAAACCAAACCCAGTGTATCTCAAGAACAAATTACGCGACGATTTAGGTCAGTATCTGTTTGAAAAAATCCAACGCAGACCAATGATTCTTCCTGTTATTGTTGAAGTATAGCAATAAGACGTGTAGCTTTGGTACACTATTATAAAAAATGCGAGTTGATCTCGCATTTTTTAGTATTTAAGGATATACTCTTTTTACTATGAAACAACGACTTTTTTCTGGCATCCAGCCATCCGGGGAGCTTCACATTGGCAATTATATTGGCGCGATAAAGCAGTGGCTTGGATTTCAAGAGAGTTATGAAAGTTTTTTTTGCATCGTGGACTTGCACGCAATCACTGTGCGCCAAGACCCTGCGAAGTTGCGCGAGCAAACTCGCAAACTCGCAAGTTGGTATCTCGCGTGTGGCATTGATCCGGAAAAGTCGACGATGTTTGTGCAGTCCGATGTGCCTGCACATGCGCAGATGACGTGGGTGTTTAACACATTCACGCAGATGGGCGAGCTGCAACGCATGACCCAGTACAAAGACAAATCCAAACAGCATGCAGAAAACATCAACGTAGGGTTGTTTGATTACCCAGTGCTTATGGCTGCCGACATTTTGCTCTATGATCCAGAAATTGTGCCAGTGGGCGAAGATCAAAAGCAACATATTGAATTGGCTCGCGATATTGCAACACGCATGAACAACGCGTATGGAAGAGAGCTTTTTGTTTTGCCGAAATACGTTGGTCAAAAAGAAGGCGCGCGTGTGATGGGGTTAGATAACCCAGAGAAGAAGATGAGCAAGAGCGCAGGGAGCGAGTGGAATTATATTTTACTTTCAGATACAGCAGACGTTGTTGCGAAAAAAATCAAACGCGCGGTCACGGATACAGACACTGTTGTGCGCGCAGGCGACGACAAACCAGCACTCACAAATTTGCTCACGATCTATAGCATGCTCACAGGTACTTCAATTGCTGATCTTGAAAAGCAATACGCTGGCAAAGGGTACGGTGATTTTAAAACAGGGATGGCTGAAGCTATGATTGCATGGCTTGCTCCGCTGCAAGAAAAATATGCGATATACATGAATGACCCAGCAGAGCTTGATCGCGCGCTTTCGCGTGGCGCGCAAAAAGCAAATGCAGTCGCACAGCAGAAACTACACAATGTATATCAAGTTGTTGGTCTCGGTCGATAAATAACACCACGCGCTAGCTATCTTACTGAAGCCTACGCACGCACTCTTGAAATTGATTGCCCTTGTCTTCAAAGTTTTTGAAAATGGTGTAGCTAGGTGATGCGCACGAAAGAAGCGCGGCAGTATTTTTTTTGCAATGCTCTGCGATGAACTCAACGGTTTTACCCATTGAAGTGGTATGGAGAGTATGTGGAGCAACCCAGCCTGCGTGGATAATTGCTTTTTCGATCGTCTCACCTGAGCTTGGAAAAAAAACAATCACGGGAATTTTTCGTTTTGCAATTTCTTTTGCAAGCTCAGTAAAATCATATCCGCGATTGAGCCCACCAAGTATTATTGCGCCCGTGTTTGGGAATGTGTGCAATGCTGCAAGCGTTGATTCAGGAGTTGTGGAAATAGCATCGTCGACCCATGTGATGCTATGTTTGTGACTAACTATTTGTAAGCGATGTTTTAGGGTTATAAAAGAAAGAAGGCCATGGTGCAATGTATTGTGGTCAATAGTATAGAGCGTTGTAGCTGCAATGAGCGCCGCGACAATGTTGCTTGCGTTGTGTGCGCCCTTTGGCTGCAGCTCTTCAAATGAAGCTAGACGATTGTTTTGGAAATATATACCGTCAATTCCAACGTAATATCCATCTTTTTGAGGATACGCAATTTTTTTTGCACGTGATTGCGCGGCACGTTTTACGAGTTCAGCATTTTCAGAATTATAGATGAGCGTCTGCTCTTCAGTTTGTAGCGTCGCAATTTTCATTTTGTCGCTGTAGTACTGCTCAAGTGAGCCGTGATAGTTCATGTGTTCGGGAAAAAGATTCACGATAACAGCAATATCAGGCGCTTTTTCTAAACGACTCGCTTGATAGCTCGACATCTCATACACAAAAAGATGATCAGGTGTGTTGTGGTCGAGGAGTGTGGTGAGTGCAGGGAAGCCGATGTTACCAACAAGTGAGACTGGAAGTTTTGCCGTCTGAATCAGGTGCGCAATGAGCGATGCTGTTGTACTTTTTCCCTTGGAACCAGTGACCGCGATAACTTTTCCTTTGCAGTGATCAAGAAAAATATTTGTTGCGGTAGTAATAGCGCGCGCCGTCCCAAGGAGAGGAGTAGATGGGGGGATACCAGGGGAGACCACGACACAATCGTATAATGAAAGATCAGTTGGATAGTCGGTATTTTTTTGATCAACAAGGCTGAGTTGAAGATGTGGATACATCTCTGACAAAAAAACCGCAGTTGAGTTGCCTTCGATGCCAGCCCCAAGAATACAGACGTTTTTCAGTTTTTGAAAGTTCATAGAAAAATATATTGTAACTCTTCAGGGATGAGATGTTGTGCGCGAGTGTACACTCGCTTTTCAAACTCTGTCATGTGTGGTGCGCGTGGAGCAATTTCCGCGATGTACATTTTCATTACAGCATCGTCATTGAATTCACCGGTTGTATGTGCCTTTTCAAAAGCAAAGATAACTTCGTCAGGAGTGCCAACGCATTCAAACGGCTTAAAGTTTTTTACGCCAAAGAGTTCACGGTAGAGATCAAGGAGTTTTTCGTCAGCAAACAGATTTTTCCCAAAGATTTCAACAAGTTGTTTTTTGGAAACAAAGGCACTCATGAGTGTAAATACGAATGCGCATTTAGGGCATTCACCACACCATCGTTTAGTAGCCTTTTTGGTGATAGAAAAATTTTTATTGCAGCTCGTGAAGAGTGAAAAATATTCCCCACAGTGTTTTACAAAGAGTTCCGTGATCGTTACTTCGGTAAACGGACGTAGAACGCTACAATAGGTGATGTCGTCAGTGATGAAATTCCGAACATATTCCTGAAGCATTTTCTCGTACTCAAACGATTTGCTCCACTGGTGATTGACGCTCATGTCGAGGTAATCGACATTTGGAACATTCGCACTATTTTCGTTTGAAAGTAAAACGTATTGGTATCCATCAACCGCTGCGCAGAGTAAGGCGACCCACGAAAAAATTGCAGAGATAGGAATGTGTCCATTGAGAGCGCCTTCCTCATTCCATCGCAGAAGTTGATTGTCGATTGTGCGTGTCACATTGATTTCCGAAGCGCCAAGCTCCGCGATTTGAGGAGCGAGCGTTGCGTGTGAACCAAACATAAACACATCAAAAGCAATTCCACGTTTTTTTAACAGAGCGCATGTGACTAGCGAATCCTTGCCGCCGCCAAGCGGAACGAGCGCTCGACCTGTGCGCGGAACCTCGACTGGCTTTGGCACTTCTTTTTCTGTTGCAGGAAAGTGTATGAGATCGCGAAAATCAATTCTGTTTTCAAAAAAGAATTGACCAAGACCTTTGGTGTACACGCTATTCCAAAATTTTGCCTGTTGTGCTGTGAGCGCGCCAGAAGAGACGATAATGTCGTGAGGGCAAAACACTTTGTAATAGCTGACACCAAGAATCAAATGTAGGTTGAATAAAAAACGGTCAATGAGCGGCGATGGTGTGATTGGATTTTTTGTGTGAAAGGTGAGTGTCTCTACAATTTTTTTTTCGTCGAGAGCGTAGACAAAATCAACTGTGCGCCCGTCTTCGCGAATAGTGTATGCACTAAAATCAAAGCGGGTGGGTTGCCACATATTATGAGCGAATCATCGAAAGTACTTCCGCAGTTTTTTGATCGCGGAGCTCAGCAGTTTTAGCTTCAAGGTTTAAGCGCAGTACAGGCTCGGTATTGGATGGGCGAACATTGAACCAAAAATCAGGGAAACGAAATGTGACGCCATCGAATTCTGTAAGCACTGCATCGGTGTAGTGTGCTTTGAGTTTTTCGATAACAGCATCTTTGTCAACAACTTCTGAGTTTGTTTCTTCAATCGCAGAATACGTCTGGAATTTTTTCAGCGCTTCAGAAAATGGAACGTTCATGACAGAAAGCATTTCAAGAACAATAAGCGCTGCAATCAAACCAGAATCCGCTCGGAAATTTTGTGAGAAGTAGTAGTGACCCGAATGTTCGGCAGCAAAAATTGCACCTGTGTCTTTCATTGTTTTTTTAATATATGAATGACCCACACGTTCCATAACAGCCGTGCCTCCGTTGCGTTCGATGGTTTCTTTTACTACGTCGCTACATACTACGTTGTAAATCATTGTCGCGCCGGGATTTTTTTGCAACATATTTTCTGCAACCATTGCACCAACTAGCGATGCGGAAATGCGATTACCAAGTTCATCGACAAAGAATACGCGATCAGCATCGCCATCAAATGCGAGGCCAATGTCGCACTCTTCTTTTTTTACTGTAGCGATGAGATCTTGAACATTTTTTGGATCGATAGGATTTGGTTCGTGGTTTGGCATTGTTCCATCAAGCTCGAAGTAGAGTGGAATAAGCGTGACTGGAAGGCGAGCAAATACTTTCGGAACAATGAAACCACCCATGCCGTTGCCAGCGTCGACAGCAATTTTGAGCGGTTTGATTTTTTTCACGTCGATCATTGAGATAGCGTGTTCAACAAAATCGTTGGTGATGTCGCGTTCAGTGATTTTTCCTCGTTTTTTGCCCGCAACGAACGTTCCTTCTTCAGCAGTTTTTTGAATATCTTTCAGACCCGATTCAGCTCCAATAGGCGTTGCGCCGCTGTTTGTCATTTTAATGCCGTTCCATTGTGCGGGATTATGAGAAGCGGTGAACATAGCAACAGGCATGTCGAATTTTCCCGCTGCAAAGTAACTAGCATCTGTAGACATGAGTCCGGCATACTCAACATTTTTTCCTCCGTCGCACACACCTTCTGCGAATGCGCGCGAAAGCATGGGCGAGCTTGAGCGCATATCGTGACCGATGAGGATGGTATCGCCTTCTACACATTGTGCAAACGAGCGACCAATGCGACGAGCAATGTCTTCGTTCAATTGTGTCGGAAAAATTCCACGAACATCGTATGCTTTAAAAATTTTAGAGAGATCCATATGAACGCTTAATAGAAAGTGACAGCACCCCAATACCAAGAAGTTTGACCACGCAATCAAGGAGCCAGCCGATGCCCGGGATACTCGTGAGTATGGTGATGATTACAAATCCAAGAAGGAAAATACCGATAAGTTGCAGCGTAGAGTGTTCACTGCCTGTTGTGCGTGTAAGAGCTACGCCTACTGCATATGCCACCAGCATTTTACCGACCCATCCAGCAAAAATAAGGAGGAACACACCAACAATGGCAAACGGAATTCCAATAAGTGTTATGACAAGTAAGCAAAGAGCGCAGAGGACAACAGCGCAAGCCACAGCGCCGCGACCGAGGAACTTGAGTGGCTGGGCGCGCAACTCTGTAGCGGCGCGTTGAGCATATGGGTAACCAAATACAATGATAAGTGCGCCTAAAATTGCTGAAACAAGAATGCTCAAGATGCCGCCAACGATTTTGAGCCCCTTGATGATGACTTGTGGGAAATCGCCACCCTGTGTGATGGTGATGCGATCGGTATCAGCAGAGTTGATTGCGGCATTGTTATTGCCGAGAGTGATCTCTGTTGCGTTCATGTATCGACCATCGCCTTTGAGAGTTTTTACTTGAATGTGTGCTGTGCCAGAAATCGTACCATTCATCGTGAGTGTGTTTGCGTAGATGCGCACGTTGCCTTGTAGCGACGCTTTTTCGCCAATCACAACTGTGTTTGCAAAGATGAGTGTATTGCGTTTCACTGTGCCGTTGATCGTAATACTATTGCCTGTTGCGCGCACCGACCCGGATACTGTTTTTTCAATAGTGATTTCACTACCTGCTGCAAATATATCGCCCTCGACAGCGTTCTTGATATCGACCGTGCCGGATATTGCATACACATCATTGTGTGCAGTTTCATCGATTGTTGTTGAGGCATCGGCGTGAAATTGCACGTCTCCAACTTCGTCAGAAGGCTTGGTGACATTTTGAACCTCAACTTCTGGAAAAAAATCGTCTGCGTTGACGTTTGTGTCTACGGCGTAGATTGGCGTTGCAGAGAGGACGAGGAGTCCGATGATGCTGGCAAAAAAGATGCGATGTTTCATAAAAAATATTCACTAAAAATCGTTGATAGTATATCAAAAAAAAGCCCTTTCTTCAAGCCTTTTTAAGTAACTCCATAAATGGCACGCTGTCGCGAGGCTGTGCCCCGCGACCCTTTCAGGGCTTGTCGTTCAGCCACTCAGCTCTCTCGACGTAGCGCCAACTACGCCTCGGTCGCTTCGCGGCTTCGAACGACGGCGCATCGCGCTCATTTTTGAAGTTACTTTTTCAGTACCGTCACTATATTTTGTCCTTTTCTTGCTGCAACGTGCTTGCCGTGGAGTTCATAATACTGCTCAACCATTGTGAGTCTGCTTTCTTTCCCCAGAGCTTGAAGTTCTGCACGGGTGAAAGAATGATAATAGCGCTCGGCTTTGAGTTCGCCTGTTTGGGATTTCCACGGCACTAGAACGTCGCCGCGATCAAGAGTACTGTCACGAAAACAGCGAGCAATGTATGTGCGCACATGCAAACGCCAGTAGCGCGTTTGATGCAAATTCCAATTTGTCATCATAATCATTCCTCCACTTTTAATAATGCGTGCAATTTCTTTGAGTGTTGCAGCGCGTTTCTCATATGAGGGAATGTGATGGAAGCTCGCGATAAGAAGTGCGTGATCGAAGCTTCCGTCAGGGAAGGGGAGGTGCTCCATGTTTGCGCGCACGAACTTTTCGGCTGGATATTTTTTCTCAGCTTGCGCCAGAAGTTCTGGTGAAAGATCTGTGCCGGTGTAGTGAATACCACGCAAACGAAAACTCTCAACGAACCGTCCATTGCCGCAACCGATGTCGACAACGTTTTCTCCAGACTGAACGTACGCGTCGAGAAGGTCGTCTACACTTTTCCACGGCGCGTATCGCGTTTGCGAAAAATGCTCGGCGATGGCGTTGTACGCGTTTTGAACACCTTCAATTGTTTTCTCAGCGGCGTGTGTGTGCATGTTGGCATCTTACCGTTTTCTCTTGATTTTTCAAGTGAAAAACGCTACACTCCTTCAACTATGCACGAATACGCACATGAAATTGTGAAGGAAGCGATAGAGCAGCATGTTGCAGATGCAGCTGAACTCAAGCGTATTAAAGTTGTGTACGCAAAAAAATACAGTGAGACTGTTATTGAAAATTCCAAGCTGTTGAGAGCGTATCGCGAGATGATAGCGCGTGGCGAAGTGGATCGCGATGATGAAATGTGGACGTTGTTTTCAAAACGTAAAATTCGAAATCTTTCGGGCGTGGCTGTCATCACCGTTTTGACCAAACCATTTTTTTGTCCGGGACGCTGTATTTATTGTCCAACAGAGGTGCGTATGCCAAAGTCGTACCTCGCCAACGAGCCCGGAGCGGCGCGTGCTGTGCGCAATGAGTTCGACCCGTATCGCCAAGTCTCATCGCGTCTCAAAACTTTGCATGACAACGGACACAACACCGACAAGTGCGAACTGATTGTTTTGGGCGGCACTTGGGACGCGTACCCGCACGACTATCGCGAAGAGTTTATCAAGCGCTGCTTTGATGCGTTCAACGAAAGTGAAAGCGCGACATTAGATGAAGCGAAAACGAAAAATGAAACCGCAAAGCATCGCGTCATTGGTCTCACGCTCGAAACGCGCCCTGACCATGTGACGCACGACGAAGCAAAACATTTACGCCATCTTGGATGCACGCGCGTGCAACTTGGCGTGCAGACGACTGACCAAAAAGTACTCGATCTAATCAAGCGTGATCAAACGAACCAGCAGGTGATCGACGCAACACGCATCCTCAAAGAAGCTGGCTTCAAAATTTCGCACCATTATATGCAAGGGTTGCCTGGGGCAACTCCGGAGTCGGATGTGCAGACAGTGAAAGATGCGTTCCTTACTCCAGATTACCAGCCAGATCACATTAAAATTTATCCGACCGTCGTGGTGAAGACCGCGATTTTGTATCGTTGGTGGAAAGATGGCAGATATACGCCGTACACGCACGAACAACTCTTGCGGCTTCTTGTCGAGATCAAAAAAATCGTGCCGGAGTACGTGCGCATTGAGCGACTTATTCGCGACATTCCTGGCGAGTCGATTGAGGCGGGGAATAAAGTCACCAACTTGCGCCAACTGTTAGAAGAGCAGGGAGTGGTGTGTCGATGCATTCGTTGCCGTGAGCCAAAATTGCAGAAGGTGCATTTTGAAGATACCGAACTTGTTGTGCGCGAGTATAATGCTTCGCAAGGAAAAGAATTTTTTATCTCGTACGAGTCGCACGATAAAAAAACGATCTACGCATTCACGCGTTTGCGTTTGCAAAAGTTGGAGAAGCACTGGATCCCCGCGCTTCAAGACGCGGCGCTCATTCGCGAGATTCACACCTACGGTCAGCTCGTGCCGATCGATAGCGGAGCGGGGAGTGTGCAACACGTTGGTTTTGGCAAACGTTTAATGCAAGAAGCCGAAGCACTTGCGCGAAAAGCTGGTTACACAAAGATTGCTGTCATCGCCGGCATCGGTGTGCGCGAATATTTTCGTAAACTCGGCTACCACCTCGAAGACGAGTACATGGTGAAAGCGTTGTAAAATAAAGTCAATTTCCAATCTCAGAGTTTTGATCTCAGAGATTCAATCTCTGTGTTTGCAACTTCGAGAGCCGTGTGTTATTGTATATAGCATCTTGGACCTCTTCTCTGTCTGAACAGGTCTTTTTATGTATACATTACTTACACATCGCACTTTAGTTAAAGACGGTTATTACCACGTATTCAATAGGGGAAATGGCAAACAAGAGATCTTCCATGATGATGAAGATTATCAATATTTTTTATCGATATTAGCTGAGTGTCTGCAGCCTCAGGTCCAAAAAAGAAATGGATATATGCGAAAGAATTACCATGAGCTCATTCAGATTACCTCCTTTACTCTCATGCCAAATCATATGCATATGTCTATCAAGCAGTGTGATGAGCTCTCTTTAAGTGATTTTCTACAATCAGTATCAATACGGTATTCTAAGTATAGAAATAAAAAATACGACTTAGTTGGGCACACATTTCAGGATAGATTTAAAGCTCGTCTTATTGAAGGCGATGAGGATTTGATCAATGTTTCGGCGTATATTCATTGCAACCCAAGAGATTTGAATCTGGACATTTTTAACTACCCTTATTCAAGTTTGCAGTTTTACGTTAACCCTCATCTCACTCCGCCGTGGATGCACATAGAGGATGTATCGCAGATTTTCAAGTCTTTTTATGGGTTAGGTAAAAAGGATTGGTCTGTGGAGTATAAGAAATACATTGACGAACGACCACATGAAATCTCTGAGATTTAATCTCTGTGTTCCAATCTCTGAGGTTGAAACTCTGAGATTTATACTTCATTTGTATGTACATGGTGAAAGCGTTGTAAAATATAATTAAAAAACAGACTGGATCTATAGGGATTCGACATGGTTTGCCTTTAAGTTATTGAATATTTTTGTTTAAAAAATCTGCACCCTGTGTAGGATGCGGACGAAGACTATTTATGGGCGACCGTGGTTTTCTTTGATTGTCTGGTATGTATCACTGCCACCATGGTAGCGCAGCTCTGGTGATGATGCCGCGATTGTATCGACAATGGTTGCATGTAGCGCGTCTCTAAAATCTTTAGCCTCTTCTTTTGTGACTTCTTCGCCCATAAGAGTGTAGAGTTCGGTTGCTTTACGAGTACCATCTAGGGAGGGATTTACACGTTCAAAACTCAATATACCTACATTACCAAAATATTGATCCCCACGCTCACCATCAAGATCTGCAGAGCTATTTCCGTATACCATGTCGTCATATACGACACTTGTGCGGGCATTAGCTTCAGCAGCAGCTCGCGCCGTGGCTTCGTCGGCTGCATGAAATTCTACAGAGCCGTATCTTCCAGAAAAGTATTTGTCTTCTGTATAACCTATCACTTTTCCTGTGGCGCCTTGAGCGAGCTGTGCGACACGTTCTAATGCACGTGCGACGCGTTCTGTGCGAGGTGTTTTTTCAACTGGCTTTGGGGGGCGAGGCATTCGTTCCATAAGAGAAAGTTATTATTTAACAATAGTGTATAGGCTAAAAAATGTACTCTGTCAATCTTCGGTATCTTCATCTCTAAGAGGGAGAATGCGCTCCCCATTATCGCTGTAGATCATAATAAGACCAATGTTTATAATAGCACCATGAGCACTGCGTACGGTGTTTGAGATCAACGCTTGTTCTAAACGCCAACGTTGATATTCAGCGACATTGAGGTTGTACGATACTCTTTCAAGACGCGCGTCATACCCTGGCTCCTGAAATTCAATTTTGCGCAGAGTGTCAAAAATTCTTCGGTTAAAATGCAGTATAAAATTGTAGGCATCGCCATTACGTACGAGTTCGATTTTTGAAATCGCAAGACACCCCCCTTGATGCTCAAGGACATCGCTACGCATTTCATAACAAGTTTCTATGATGCGTTCGCGTGTGATTGTGTCATGATCTGCAGGGTCAACATCTTTTGCGGAAGGAATGTTCGCATATTTCTCTTGAGCGAGAATTTCATTAACCACGCGCATACATAGCCAATCGCGAGCCTCTTTTGCTGTAGTGAGCGCTTCAAGCTCAGTATCTGTGATAGCGGTACCTAGAGCTTCGCGAATACGTCTGCGTATTGAGTCTATGTCAGCAGAGCGTTTATTGTATGCGCGCTCAAGTTGCGCGTAGAGTGTGTGGTCTTTGCCGTTGCGACCAATGCGTCGAATAACTTCATAATACGCAGGGTGATGACGAACGCGACCCAAACGATCGCTCGTCAGGTCCATATTGTCTGCGACGCGCAGAAGAGTAAGGAGTGGACGTTCGCCTGCGTCAGCATGAATGTACTCTACGCCTCCAAGTTCGTCGCCTTTGGTTACGAGATCAAATTTACGACCGATAAAAAACGGAGAGCCAACAAGACGCTGGACTTCAGCATCAGGCACAGCCCGACGTATCATTTCTTCAGTTGCGCTAATGTCTTCAGCGCGTTGAGCACCCGCAATATCTACTCGACGAATCGTGCGCGGTTTTGTGGTTGGTGTAAATCCTGGCGCAATAAGGCCGGCGATTGCATCTGCTACTCGGGCGTTTGTAGCGAGAAAGGTTCCACGATCCGTTTCAATGCGTACTTGAAAGCGGTCTTGAGGCACGTCAGCGCCATGATAGAAAATTGCCTCATACATGTCTTGGCGAAGCACATCCAATTTTGCATTAGGCGATTGAATCATGGTGCTTAGGGCATCAACAAAGTTGTCGCTGAGCGCAAGTTCAGCGCTATCCATGGCGTGCAAAGATTTATTGCGACCCTTGAGATGCGGATACCCACAATCGTGACACATGTGCGTGTGATCTAGGATGAACTCCACTTCTTGGGCTGTGATCTGATAACGTTCGCACATTTTCATTACTAATGGTGACGCGGCAAAGCGGCGTTCTGGCGCTTCTTCACCAGACAGCGCAGTGGCAAATTGTTTTGCGAGATCGGCTATGCGTAAAGAGTGGCCCCAGTCATGAGAGACAAATTGTGGAGGATCTTGCCATTGTTGCTCAAATGCTAAGACAATGATGTCGTTCATGTAACGCTCAATTGCAGTATTGAGTCGATCGCGATCATGAGGATCTTCTGGCACAGTGAGCAGGTCAAATGATTCTGCCATGCGTACAAGAGGAGAGTGTGGCCATGTAGGAGATGGCAGAGCGAAAAAATGGACTGCTCTGCGAATACGCTCGGTTACGCGTGCAGTGATGTGTACGGTTGTCTCGCCAGTATCACCCTCGATTACTTCTTTAGGTAATCGGGACATAACAGCACGAATGCGTGGATTCAGATATCTGGGTTCCAAGAATGTTGCCAGATGTTGGGCCATTGCTTTAGCACGAGCACGCTGTTTTTCAGTTACTATTGTCGTGTCGACACTGCTGAGAGTGCGGTCAAGAATGACCTCTGGTGACAAAGGTGTTGCCGCATAGAGTTCGGTTGCAGTGCGTTCGATGGGCTGTGGTTGTGACTCAGGCATAATTGTTGTTATGACAACGGGCACTCTTGGTCAAAATACTGTTTGTACCGTTCACAGAATTGATCATGCGTGTAAGCGTGTTCTTGTGTGCCGTGGTGTTCAATGGCAAAAGAAGCAGCGCATGCAGCAAGGCGGCCAGTATCTTCGAGTGAAAGTCCAAGCGTGAGACCTTTGAGCAAGCCAGCGCGATACGCGTCACCGGCGCCTGTTGGGTCGACCATTTTATCTTGCATGAAGCCGTGAATCTTAAAAGTATTCGATCGAGTTTTGATCGCGGAACCTTTTGCGCCAAGCGTGATCACAAGTGCATCAGTGCGTTGAGCGATTTCGTCTGCAGTTAACCCTGTTTTTGCTTTCACAAGTTCAAGCTCGTAATCGTTGACTGTAAATAGCGCTGAGCCATCGATCATCATGAGCAATTCTTCTTTGGAATATTCAGGGGTCATTTGCCCTGGATCAAAAATGTGTGTGATGCCGAGCTCTTTGCACATCTTTCCGTATTTGAGGGAGTCAGCTTTGTTGTTGGCAGGGGAGAGCGACACGATGGTGTTTTCGCGATCAAGCTTCGTGAAGTCGACGTTTGTTGGAATACCACTTGCGCCCACAAAAAAAGCCGTAATCTGGTTGTTGGCTTTGTCGGTGATAATATCGCACATGGAGTTCATCGCATCTTCATTGAAATTGAGAAGCGAGACATCAACATTCCGCTCTTTTAAAAATTCAATATAGGAAACAGCTTCGCGTCCAACTGAAGCAAGAATTTTTGGTCGCTCGCCCAAGAGCGCAAGATTGTAGACAATGTTGCCGCCAGTGCCGCCGCGTTTTTCTTCCACGCTTTCAATGTAAAAAGAAACACTGAGGTTGTGGATTCTGTCGGGAAGAATGTTATCGCGAAAGTATCCTGGGAAGTTTTTGATGCGATCGAATGCAAGAGAGCCGTGAACGATGATGTTCATAAAGAAACTCAATGAATAACAAACGCATCTATTTTAGCAAAAAACGGAATAAAAATCAACTTGATTTTTAAGAGGAAAAATGATAGACTATAAGCATGTTTGAATCTTTTCGAAAGCATCGTAAAACAATGTTAGGCCTTGGTGCTGCGGCTGCGCTCGGTGTGGCTGTTGAGCGTTTTTTGTCTGATACAGAGCCAAAGCCCTTGGATCCTCATGCTGTAGAAACAGCCTCTTCATCTTCTGAGGAGACGGAAGGAGTTCGTGTAACTCGTGTGGAATCTGTATCAGAGCCAGCAAGACGCGAGGCTGTACCCCTTGAAGAGCAGCAAGTAGACCGTCAAGCTCTCGCGCTTGAAAGAATACAAGAGCTTCAGAGAGAATGTAAGCGGAGTTTGGGAGATGATTTTAGTGTGAAGATCGTAGATGCTGATACTCAGCAGCCTAGAATATTTATCGTTAACACGAATGATGACAGATCGTATGGATATATAGATGTTGATCCGGACTATCTTGCTGCTCCAAAGTTTCGTTGGGCCCCCCCAGTGAGTCTGGAAGTTGAACAAGGCAAGGTGAATAAACAATTTCCATTTGTTCAGATTGATGGAACGCTTAGTGAGCAGAGCTTGCGTAACATGATTGACTATGTTGATGCTCAGCTCAGTACTGTTGCTGATGAAGGTATGTAGAGTGCAATGATACAGAGTGAACACATTCAACGCCAAGACCCTCAAATCGCAGAGGCTCTCCACAATGAAGAGCAGCGTCAGCGCGATACGATTGAATTGATTCCGTCGGAAAATTTTGTGTCGCTTGCAGTGCGCGAAGCACTCGGCTCTGTTGCAACCAACAAATACGCTGAAGGGTACCCGGGTAAACGCTACTATGGCGGCAACCAACATATCGACATCATCGAACAACTGGCGATTGATCGCGCGAAGCAACTGTTTGGCGCTGAGCACGCCAACGTGCAGCCACTTTCTGGAGCGCCGATGAATCTCGCTGTGTACGCAGCGTTTTTGCAACCCGGCGACACTGTGCTTGGTATGGATCTTGCGCACGGAGGCCACTTGACGCACGGACACCCAGTCACGTTTGCCGCAAAAGTGTTTCGTTTTGTGCGCTATGCCTGCGACCCTGAGACAGGCGCGATCGATTATGACGCAGTGCGCGAAATGGCACGACGCGAAAAACCAAAAATTGTGCTGTGCGGATTTTCTGCGTACTCGCGCGAAATTGATTATGAGAAGTTTCATGCAATCGCCAAAGAAGTTGGTGCTGTTTCGATGATGGACATGGCGCACATCGCCGGCCTCGTTGCTGGCGGTGTGCTCAAAAATCCTGTGCCAATGATGGACATCGTGACAACCACCACGCATAAGTCTTTGCGAGGCCCTCGTGGCGGAATGATTTTGTGCAAAGAAGAGTTTGCAAAAGCAATCGACAAAGCGGTGTTCCCAGGGCTTCAAGGTGGCCCACACCAAAATCAGATTGCGGCGTTGGCGGTTGCCTTGGGCGAAGCGATGCAGCCAGAGTTTAAAACCTACGCGCAGCAAGTTGTTGCAAACGCCAAAGTCTTGTGTGACGTTTTGCACACAGGCGGCATGCGCATTTTGTTTGGCGGTACCGATAACCATCTTATTCTTGCTGATGTCACGCCGCTTGGATTGTCGGGTCGTGAAGCGCAAGAGCTGCTTGATTCAGTGTCTATCACCATCAACAAAAATATGATTCCGCTTGATCCGCGCAAACCGATGGATCCGTCGGGTATTCGTCTTGGCACACCAGCGATGACGACACGCGGTATGAAAGAAGAGGAGATGCGTGTAATAGGTAGCGCTATTCTCGAAGTATTGCGCAATCCTACCGACGCGACACTCCACGCCAAAGTTCGAGATGAGATGATCGCGCTGGCTCGTCGTTTTGAAGCGTGATACCATTACTTTGCATATGAGCGAAGAACATCTGACAAAAATTTTGAGCGGCACAGGGTTGGCAGCGCAAATTCGCCGCGAACTCAAAGAGGCGATTGAAGAGTCCAAAGTGCAGCCAGGGCTTGCTGTTGTGCTTGTCGGGCAAGATCCGGCATCGCGCATTTATGTGAAGTTCAAAACACAAGCGTCCGAGGAAGTGGGAATTTATTTGGAGACTGTTGAACTGCCTGAAGATATTTCGCAAAAAAAATTGCTCAAGGTGATTGCACGGTTGAATAAGAGCAAAGACATTCATGGCATCTTAGTACAACTCCCATTGCCGCGTCATTTGGATACATACGAAGTGATTGAAGCGATTGATCCCGCGAAAGATGTCGACGGGTTTCATTCGGAAAATGTGGGTTGGCTTTCAATCGGAGAGCCCCGCCTGATGCCGGCAACCACAAAAGGGATTATGACGTTGCTTGAAGCAAACGATATTGAACTCGCAGGCAAGCACGTGGTGATGGTGGGCGCGAGTAACATTGTAGGCAAACCAACTGCTATGGCGCTCCTCAACAAAAATGCGACAGTGACTATTTGCCACAAGCTCACAGAAGATCTCAAAGCGCACACCAAGCACGCAGATATTTTAATAACAGCAACAGGAGTGCCAAAGCTGATTACTCCAGATATGGTAAAAGAGGGTGTGGTGATTGTTGATGCTGGTATTACGCGTTATGAGGGCAAGGTTGTGGGCGATGTGGATTTTGAAGCTGTAATGGACAAAGCCTCCTACATTACACCTGTTCCGGGCGGTGTGGGGCCGATGACTGTTGTCTCCCTTCTGCAAAACACGCTCGAAGCGATGCGTGCCATTGAAGGCTTAGACTAATTCAATATTTTTTCGCACTCTTGGACTATTTCGTGCATAGAGTTTGGCCGTTGTTCGCGATCCCAGTGTGTCATGCGTTTGAGTAGTTGTTGTAGAGACCAATCATAGGAAGAGGCTGGTAAGTCAAACAGCTCTGTTTTGATCGTCTCTTTTTTGGACACGGCTTCGCTTGTCTCTTCTTTTGAGCGTTTTGTCATCTTACCGTCGACAAGCGTATAGCGTGGGGTAAGTTCTTGTCCGTAGACAAGGAGGGTGACAATGATGCCGAGCGCATAGATATCGGTTCGTGCATCAAGCGGAAGGCCGAGGACATGTTCGTATGACATAAATTGCGCAGTGCCAATGACAATATCCGAAGTGGTACGCTGTTGTGTGGCGATGTTCACTGAAGCTGCCCAATCCATGACGGTGCATTGGCTACCAGCAACATCCCACAGTACGTTGCCGAGTTTCAGATCACAGTGGATCAACCCAAGTTCGTGCACAGGAAAAAGCGTCTCTGCAATTGCGCGCATGAGGATGATTCCTTCGCGATGTGCAAACCTCCCATTGTGGTGTTCGTCGCGTACAATATCATAGAGCGTCTTACCTGCAGCAAGCTCTGTGACCAGATAGGGAATCGCGTGCCCATGGTCGTTCTCTACGCCATGTGTAATATATCGTTGCACATGAGGGAGCGTGTTGACGCTCATGAGCACCTCTGTTTCGTGGGCTAGGTTAGCACACACACTACTGTCCGTGACAAAATCCACGCGCGGTGTTTTGATAATGATCTTTTTTTGTGTTGTGGTATCAAGCGCTTGGATGATGACGTTGTATTTTGTGGTGTTGCGCGGCTTCAACTGCGTGAACCGTGGACTTGCATTTTGCATGCAAATATGGTATCACAGAGATAGAAAAAAGTATAAACACATCACACTCTATGGTTTCACCGGAGGTTGAACAATTTACGATGACTTTGCTGATGGAGGCAGGCATCTCAGCATCAGATCGATACAAAGATGAGCTTGCGGCTCAAGTGGAGCGACGCATTGCTATTGCAATCACGGAAACGGTTGACAGTCGCACAGCAGTTGAGCTTGAACGCGCGCTGGTGTTTCAAGACACCCAAGCTATTCGAGAGCTTGTAGGAAGAATTCCCGGAATCCAGAAGGTAATCGAGCGCGAGCTGACCATTTTTCGCAGCGAGTATCTAAACGCCATTCACGCTTAATTTTATGTCTGACGATACACATATGAAACCAGAAAGAACCGCAAGACCAGTAAGAAGAAGATTGCCTACTGAAACAGCAGCTCAATATGCAGAAGGGGTGAAAGATCGAGCAGCTCAACGGGAGCGGGCTGAGGGAGAGCGAACAGCGCGGCAGGCGGGCAACGCGGCACTAGCAGGAGAGGTTGGTAAGGGTCCTGTTGTTTTTGATAGTTATGAACGTGTCTTAGGTGCTATCAGACCCGGAGGAGCAATGTTGAGTACAGTAGAACAGAGCGCAGGACACGATGCTGAGGCGGCAACTAGCGCCTTTATGCCGGTCCATTTAAGAGAGTTGCGCAAACGAGCTGGTCAACATGCAGTTGAAAGCGGTGCTGCTGAAGAATCGCTTTTGCAAGAGCTTGATGCGGCAGCTTGGAGTTCTATTGATGTTGGGCCGGCAGAGCGCGGTGGCGGTTCGCGGTTGGCAGAACAACCTGCCTTTGACTACGAACCTATGGAGAAAATAGCCGCTGGTGATGATACTGATGAAGGAGTTGCTGATGAGATAACGCCAGGCGCATTAACAGATGCTCGTGCACAAGCTGAGCAGGCTACTCCTAGAGAACAGCAACCACGGCGGGACGAGCCGTTTAGCGCTCTAATTTCAGCTCGCCCGCCATTCCCTGATCTTTCGCGAACACGATGGACACCTCAGGCTCCAGCTACATATGCAGAATTTTCAACCGAACCTATGCTTACTAAGGTGCCTGCTGCAGAACAAGAGACGCTACCGGATCATCCGCTTGCTCAGAGGCCTCATGATGATACTACTGAAAGTGAGGAGAGATTTACACCTCCTTCTCCACTTCCAGCTCCAGCAGCTCCAGAACTGCGTCGTCCAGTAGAAGCGAGTGCCATGCCTGCACCGGAGGTAGCTCGAGCCCAAGCGCCGGTTCGTGCTCTTGAGCAGCTTAAAGAAGCAACAGCAGACCGCGAACGCCGAATTCTCACCGCCTCTCCATGGAAGCGTCGACTATTGGCTGGATTGGCGAGTGCTGGCGCTGCTATGGGCGCTCTTGCTGCCATGGTTGTAGGAGCATACAAGTTGCACGATCGTTGGCAGCATGATGCCGATACTGTTAAAGATCTTGCTGCAGAACAAGAAAGATCAGCCGGAAGCGATCACGTCCCTGCAGATCTCCCTGTTGCACCATCTGCTCAAGAAGTACAAAAAAATACTGCCGAGAATTTTTTCGTGGTACAAGATGGGCAAGGTATTTCTCAGGCTTTGCTTAAGGCTGGTGTGAAATTCGAGCCAATGATGGATGCTCTCAAAGGTTTGCATATTCAAATCGGAGCACGAAATCCTCAGCTCAAAGATGTGTTTGTGATTGCTCGCGGTGGCGAGCTGGGCATGAAAGTACGTACTGATGCTGAAGGCGCTGTGCTCTCTATTACTTTTACACACGCAAACGGCTCGGCCATGACTCCAGCAGAACTGCCGAAGTATTTGGCTGTTGCGGATTGGCGGGCAGAGAAGAAATTACGTGAAGACGCAGCCTCAGCAGAGCCTTTGGGATCAGCTAGTGTTGTGCCTGTAGGACGCTTGCGCAATGATACTGATTTTGAACCGTTACGGCTTGAGCGTTCCGCGTGGCAAGGTCCGGACACCTCGGGTACTCAAGAGTGGATTGATCAGTACAGAGCGGCACAGCAAGAGCCTATGCCAACATATAAAAGGCCAATTGAACGAACGAGAGGGTTTACTGTTGTGGACGCAGACATGAATGCAGATGCCGAGGCACCAACAGTGCACATGGGACGACGTGTACCGTTTGAAGAGGCTCCAACCGAGAGAGTAAAATAACACACAACACCGCGCTTCCATTGCGCGGTGTTGTTTTTTATGATAGGTTGCTAGTCGAATTATTCTTTTTGCGTTTTGTATGTCTCTTCAAATCGGCATTGTTGGTCTTCCAAATGTTGGTAAATCTACACTCTTTCGTGCACTCACAAAAATTGCCGTTCCCGCAGAAAATTTTCCATTTTGCACCATCGACCCCAATGTTGGCGTTGTGGCTGTGCCTGATGAGCGCTTAGCAGTTCTTGCGCAGCTCGTGAATACTCAAAAACTTGTTCCTGCAACAATTGAATTTGTCGACATCGCGGGTTTAGTCGCCGGTGCGCACAAAGGTGAGGGTTTGGGCAATCAATTTTTGCAACACATTCGTGAAGTTGATGCCATCGCCGAAGTTGTGCGCGTATTTAAAGATGATGATGTCATTCATGTTGCAGGAAGCTCTGATCCGGTGCGCGATATGGGCACCATCCATTTTGAACTTGTGATGGCTGACTTGCAGGTGGTTGAAAAATTGTTGCAGAATATTGAAAAAAAAGTGCGTGGGCAAGACAAGCTTGCTACTATCGAACAAGGAATTTTGCAACGTCTTCAAAAAGCGCTCATCGACGGGCAGTTTGCACACACAGTTGAGCTCACTGAAGATGAAACTGAGCAAGTGCGAAAGTATTCTTTGCTCACGTTCAAACCGTTGCTTGTGGTCTCTAACATGACAGAAGGGGATATGGATGCAGAGTTGCCAACTCAGTTGCAAGAGCTTAAGCCGGTTCGTGTGTCAGCAAAAATCGAAGCAGAGCTTTCTGAGTTGCCTGAAGAGGACGCTCAAATGATGATGGCTGATTTGGGAATGAAAGAAAGTGGATTGTCGTCAATTATTCGTGCTGGATATTCAACTCTTAACTTGATGACCTACTTTACGGCTGGAGAAAAAGAGGTGCATGCATGGACGATTACTCGTGGGATGACCGCGCCACAAGCAGCTGGCAAAATTCACTCTGATTTTGAACATAAGTTTATTCGCGCCGAAGTTGTTGCCTACACAGATTTTGTTGAGCACGATGGTTGGCAAGGTGCAAAAGCGGCAGGCAAGGTGCGCATGGAAGGGAAGACATACATCGTTCAAGACGGCGATGTGATGGTCTTCCACAATTCATAATAAAAAACACCGTGTTGATCACGGTGCTTTCTTTTTTTCTATTTACTGAACGGTGACAGTGAGTGGGTCACCCATAATCACATTTGTTGCCAGAACCTTTCCTGCTTTTCTCCCATATACAGGCTGTACGCCTACTTGCATCTCAAAGGTGTCTCCAGATTCAAGATTTGCTACGTTTGCATCAGAGAGCGTTACCGGGTACCCCTTGTAACCAACCACTTCATCTACTTGTACGCCATCAATCCAGAGAGAGTAGAGAGCTCCTGTCTGTACTCGTTTTTTCTTAATTTTGTAGACGAATTCTTCGCCAACCGCTGTGGTTGCTGTTGGTGTGCTGTCCATGCTTTGTGCTCGCATGCGTGATGAGCCGCCAACTCCAGCATCTTCAACAGCTGAGATGATTCGTGCAGGGAGCGCGTCAAACGCAAGGCGAGTATCGAGATTCAGAACAAATACTTTGGTTTGATCAGTGAGGTTTTTTGTTGCAAAAAGCATGATGTCTTTTTCAACAATACCATAGGTGACTGTGCGGCGAACTGCGCTAATCACTTCAACATTATATTCCGGACTTGTCTCACCAAGTCCAGAATCAACTAATTTTTGAACATCACCTGTCGTGTCCATGACGTAGATGTTTGAACCGGTTGCTGCATTGGCGGTGTAAATGACTAAATAGCGATCACCATCAACGCGTTGAGAGACCTGCATTTTGTTGATAATGGTATCTTCAGCATCAAATGTAGCTGCTACTTCCCAGAGCTCGCTGTCAGTGTCTGCATCAGTGGGGTCATACGCAAACAGCGTTGCGCCGTTATCAAAATCTTGATTACCAACATATACCGTTCCATTAAATATCGCGGCTGAAGGAAGATTGTGGTTTGAGCTATCTATGGCATCTTCAAGGTAGTCCTCACCGATGGTCGTGTATGTGCTTCCGTCAAACGTTTGTACCGAGCCATCAACTTGTGGAAGATAGGCAACTCCGTCTATTGCGCGTGTTACCTCAAGAGGTGTGCCGGCTGTTTGCCCTGTGGCATCCTCAACATCAGTAAAGGTTGTGCCATCGTATTGAGTAAAGCCACCGTTATAAAACATGTATAATGTGTCGTTCACAACACCAGAAGCAGGGTAGTATGAAAAAAAGTCTTCATTACCCGCCGTACGAGAGTATAAGAGCTCGACAGTATCTTTTGAAGTCAGTTTAAAAATACGAGCAATAGCGACGCTATCTTCTTCGCAATTTGCACCAAAGTACACTTCGTCTTTATATGTTGCAATGGCATGACGTGATACGCCTGTACAGCCATATCCATCAAGTGGGTTAGTTGTGCTTTGTTCCCATACGGTTCCCGTTGCGTTTGATGTCCACCATTCTGCTCCAGCATCATTTGTGGTAATGGCAATAAAACCAGCATGATCAGGATGATAGGTGATCACCGACTCCCCATTCATTGACTCTCCGTTTGTAGAAACAAGATTGCCTCCTTCATACAGAGCGCCGTAGATGGACGCACTCTCAGTCGCGCGTGTTGTTGGCGTGAGTACTGCAAACGCACAGAGGAAAGTTCCTCCAAACGCTGCCCAGACACGTGTGTTCATAATAATTGTGTATTTAATAATTTGAATTATAGTGTATCACGCATTTATTTTTTTTGCGACAATAATTTCTCGACCCACCCGAGCGTTAGGGCGAAAATAGTACAATGGTTTTTGTGTGAGTGTAAGCTCTGCGCGCTTAAGAATATTTTCTACAGGGAGTCGTTCGTCAAATTCTGGAAGCAGCCAAAAGGGGAGCGCAGCAACAATCGTGCCGTCGTGAGCTAAACTGGCAGCAAGCTCTAAAAACACCTTGGTGTAGAGTTGCGTCAGTTCGCGTTTTATCTCGGGAATGTCGCGTTCATACGGTTTTGGTTTGCCTAAGAAGCCTTCAAATATAATGGCATCAAAGGGCGCTGCTGAGCGTAGTGCTAAGTTTTGTCGAAGTGTTTCTGCAGGTTGCTCAACAACATCTTGTGCGCGTAACTTCATCCATTCAAGATTGCGCATGGTGTCATCGACAGCCTTGCCGCTGACATCCGATCCATAGACACGCTCAATGCCCATGAGCAAGGCTTCTTGGAGTACGGTGCCAGAGCCGCAAAATGGGTCGAGGAGGACCGAGTGTTGTGTTGCGCCAGAAAGATTTACCATCATGCGCGCAAGTTTTGGCGGAAGCATACCGGATTTGCTGTCGCGCCCGGGTCTGCCATAGTCGCGATGTGAAAACTCCTCAAACGGTTGCACAGCCACAGTGCGCGCGAAGAGTGTCTGTTTTCCGTCGCGTACAATGCATAAGTCGCACCCTTTGGCGATGAGATGCTCTTTAGTGACAATCACCGCCGAAAGTGTGGGATCCTGACTTTGCACAAAACGCACTGAGCGCTCGGATGCCTGTAAACTGCGCTTGAGCGACATGCCGATGTGTCGCACCGCCGACATCCGTTCTTTTGGCGATTGATCACTATAGAGAGAAACGCCAAATACATTTTTACCATCTGTGGGCAGGTGAGCGACAAGCCAATCATCAATTGTGTTTACTGTGGCCGTGATTGCTTCTGCGATTTTAATCGTGCCACCAATCCTTCCCATAAACGCGTTTGCATCAATGCTCTGAGCAGTCTCAAGGGTCGCATAGGTTTTGTGGTTGTAAAGAGTGTACTGCGCGTCGGAGAGGAGTGTATGGCATACACTTTTGAGCTCGGCGTATGACAATGTCGGATGCGAACCAAAAAAGAAAAAGGTGGTGACCATAGGTGTATGTTAGTATCGCGCAATCTCTAGAATTGATCAATGATGGGTTCTTAAAAAAGTTGAAATGTGAAAGTAAATCTGTCATAATAATCATAAGAATGTTTATCAAGAAATATCAAAAATAAAGCATTTTCATGGTTCATTATCTGAAGAGTATTGCTCAACATCACCCGCGAAGCATACATGGAAGTGCATTGGGTTTTTTGGCGTTATGTAGTGCGCTGATCACTGCTCTATGTGTAGTGTTGAGCCCCTCGGCTGCATATGCTGCAACATGTAACATTGGAACCTCCACAACATTCGATCAATCATACATCACAACCAATTCATGCACTGACGTTCATATTACGGGTAGTGCAACTATTACCTTTAGCGGAACACTTGATCTTGTTGGCACCGGTATTTTTTATGTTGATAGTGGCATCACCATGACCCAAAGCGGTGCGGCGAACTTTACTGATTCAGCTGATTCGTTTGTTATCAACGGCACGGTGACACATGCTGTCGGCAACAGTGCGGGGGTGAACATCACTGTTGCGACCTTAACTATTTCAAGCACAGGGAGCATTAATGTGAATTCAAAAGGCTGTGCGGCATCCGGTACATCAAACGGATATGGCCCAAACGGAAGTAATGTCTGTACCGTCACCACAGCTGGTTATGGTACCGGTGCAAACAGTAGTATCGGCGCCGGTGGTGGTGGGTATGGAGGCAGAGGCGGAAATGGAAGCAGCGGGCACGCTGGTGGAAGTGTCTATGGTTCAGCGTTGACTCCGGCTCTGCAAGGTTCTTCAGGTGGAAACGCAACGAGTTCGGCGCTTGGGGGTACTGGTGGAGGATTGGTACAGCTGACAGTTTCAGGAGCGTTGACTCTTGATGGTCCTATTTCAGCAAACGGTGGTAATGGTGCAATCAATAGTACAAATCGAGCTTCCGGTGGTGGGTCTGGTGGCGCTATTAATATCAGCGCGGGAACGCTCGCAGGTTCGAGTCTCTCGTTTTCTGTGAGTGGTGGTAATGGTGGCGATAACACTACGGCTGACGGTGGTGGAGGTGGGGCCGGGCGCATTTTTCTCAGCTATACTTCTGGCTCTCCATCATTGAGTGTCTCAAATTTTGTTGCAAACGGTGGCACGGCAACAGGCACAGCACAGGCCGGAACTAAGGGGACAACCTATGTAAAAAGAGGGACATCGCCAACTGCGCAGATTACTATTTACAATGGCTTTGAATACGATGATACCGACTTTTTAGAATCCACCTTTACTATTGATTCCAGTGCCACAAATCAAACGTGTAAATCAGCTGCTGTGACACCATCGATTACCGCCGGGACAATTACGATCAATGCTGGCATGAACTGTACAGTTTCAACAGTCACCTCATTTAACCTCTCAGCCACAAGCACGTTTACATTGGGTAGTAGCATCACGTGGACAGTCAGCGGCACCGGCTCCACCGTCGACTGGAATCTCCCTTCAGGAAGCTACACA
>JAHBAR020000010.1 GCA_018500015.2 Candidatus Kerfeldbacteria bacterium
AGTGCTTTCCACTGCTTTTGCATAAACAAATGAATAACACATAAGGCGGGGAAAACTTTAATAACGGTGGCTGTAGCAAGCACAACGCCCGCAAGAATCTGTTTTTGACGTTGCAATAACGCAAACCCTCCAACCAGAAGAAGAAATAATATACCATTAATTTGTCCATAAAATACAAGCGATCGAATAGTATCGCTAAAGGCAAGTATGCAAAGAAAAAGACTATACCGTAGGCGCGTAACGCGGTCATCTATCAATACACGAATAGCAATAGCAAGTGCTGCAACTACGCATAATAGATTGATAACGCCCCACAAGTATGCTCCAACAGGAAAAGCAAGTAGTGATAATGGTATAAACATCACAGCCGCAGGAGGTGGATACAAAAATACCACTGCTTGAGGATGTGGGTTGAATGTCTGGATTACTTGAAGTATGTACTTGCGAGTGTACATCGACACCGCTGACATATCCTCATATCCAGCAGCCATTTTTCCCGCAGCATAAAAGACTCCAAAATCAATACGGCCGCCTCCAGCGGCTTGCTGAGTGTATGCATAACGACAGATGCTAAAGCACACAAAAAATATAGCCGCTAAAACCGCTAGGGTATATTCACCTCTTCTTATCCATTGAGATCTTTTGTCTATATGCATATCAACAACTATTTCAAGCGATACGCCGACCAAATTTGTTTAAGCATAAGCGGAATACTGACAAGAGCAAAGAGCGCAAGTGCATATACATGCCCATGCACAAGTACCGCAAAAGAAACAAGGTAGATAGTGACATCAACTGTGCCGATGTAGATATTTTTTGTGATATACAATTCTGAAGTGCGCTGCGTTGGCCATGAACTTTTTTTTGCCTCACGCAAATATGAGACCATAAGCATGCCAACAATTGCCACGACACCAATCAGTACCATTCTCACATCGTTCCATATATGCTCATATGCGTACCATGTCATGCTGCCGAGCATAAGCGCCTCTTTAAAACGATCAAGAGTGGAATCAAGCCATGCGCCAAACTTTGAGGCTTGATTAGTGATGCGAGACACTTCACCATCAGAACAATCAACAGCAAAGCTGAGCTGCAATAAGAGAACACCTAAAAACTGAATCGCGTATGAGGGCATGATGAAGCACCATACAGCGATGCAGCACAGGACAAACGAACTTACAGATACTTGATTAGGTGTAACGCGCGGAAAGAAGCGTAAAAGATAAAATGTAATCACACGTGAAATTTTACGCGTGATAAGCATTGAAAAAACAGAATCTTGCGGCTTTTGAAATGGAATAACATCACGAGGCGATAAAAGTGTTTGCATAGAATTTATGGTGTAATTTGAACAACGCGTGTATGTGATTGAAATGTAAATGGCACAGAACCCAGCTCAGTAAGCGTATATGGTTTCGCCCATTCATAAAATGCGCTGCTCGTGGAATCATCGATGACGGCTAGTACAGTATACTGAGGAAACACATACTCAGCAAAGAACTGTCGCACCTTCTCAATAGGCGCGCTATATTTTTTATCAATGGGAAAACGAATCGACATGCGCCCTGTGTATGCGTCAACGGTTTCACTGACACCTTCTTCGTTATCGCCAGCAAACATCAAAATCACGTTGCCCGGTACGCCACTTGCAATGTCATCGAGCGTTGAAATGGCGTTCACATCAGCACGCGTAAATTCGCGATCATTACGCTCAAAAATATTTTCTGCAGAGAGTGCATGTTGATACAGTGGGCCAAAAAGATAGGCACAACATGCAATAATGAGCACAGACTGCATGAAGCGTTGTGATTTTTTTACAGAAAAAATCTGAGGAATATCATGAATGCACACATGATACATACCATACGCTACAACAATCATAATAATCGGATACAGAGGCAAAATATATCGACCATACGGATTGATCCATAGTGAGTAGAGAGCAAAAATAGGAAGTGCCCATAAAAGAAGAATAATACCGATTTTTCGTTCTCGATGAAAAAGACGAACAAATCCATAGAGTATAAGTAATCCAAACAATGGTATTGGTAAGGCGGTATTAATGGTACGAATATAGGTAGGGAGCGATCCTTCGCCAGCGTTAAACTTTCCGTCGTTGTGAAAAAGATTATTCAATGAAATTGTTTGAATGTGTCCAATGTTTGGGACAATAACCACTGTGCTGACATCTCTTTTTTTAAACACAACTTTTTCTGAGGAGATAGAAACCGATGTATACATCAATGGTATACATGCTAATAGAAAGAAGAAAAAAGCTGTGAGCAAAATTTTCCACACGCTCCGCTCTTTTATTTTAAACAAAAGCACGCAAGCGACAAGGGCGGGCAATGTCAGAATAAGTGTTTCGCGAACAGCCACAGCAGCACCAAATAACGAACCGGCAATTGCAACACCTGTATATACAAAACGATTTTTTGACGCACGAAGAGCAATGAACAGAGCAATAAACGACCAAATCAAAAAACACATTGCCGGAATCTCACGCATAGGCTGCGAAAGTGTTGCCTCAAAAAAAAGTGAGCTTGCGTATAGTGATACAACAGCACCACATGCTAACCAAAAACGGTCTCGCTTGTGATGCGCAAACAAAAGCATCGTGAGAATGTATGTGCCAACAAGAATACCAATACTGCTCAGTGGCTGCACGATAAAAAATCCTCGTGGCGCATCAATAAGAGTACCGGAGAGCGCCATAAGGACAGAGAGAAGCAGCGGATATTTTGAAGCTGCCATACCTGAAGGATTGATATATTGATGATGTGTTGGAATTATCCAACGCGCGAGTTTTTCATCTCCAAAAAAATCAATCGCCTGTTTCCCAAGATCAGAAATAAACATGAGTGGCTGGTGATGAAAAAGTCTTCCTGCCAAATAAATATAGCCTGCAGAATCATCACCATACGCACCAAGTGAACGCGCCTCCCAAAATGACGCAAAGCCACACACAATAATAACACTCGGAACACCGACCCAGAGGAGAAATCTGCGCCAGGAAAATTTCATACAACAAATTGACGTGCTCGTAAGTATTCAACAATTGTCCGCGCGCATGTTTCAACATCAGATGTATCAGTGCGCACAACAAGCTCAGGATGTTCTGGCGCTTCGTATGGGGCTGAGATACCAGTAAATTCTGCTATTTCACCTGCTCGCGCTTTTTTGTATAACCCTTTTGGATCACGCTTCTCGCACTCTTCAAGGGAGCACTCAACATAAATTTCAATAAATCGATCTGGGCATAGTGCGCGTGCAAGGTCACGATCAGCACGATACGGCGAAATGAATGATGTAAGAATGATTACTCCACAATCTGCAAACAGTTTAGAAACTTCTCCAATGCGACGAATATTTTCTGTACGATCCTGTGGTCCAAAGCCCAGATCGCCATTCAATCCATGTCGTACATTATCACCATCTAAACGATAAGCAAGATGCTGTGCTAGCGTGAGCTGCTTTTCAACCTCAACTGCAAGCGTTGATTTTCCTGAACCCGAAAGCCCAGTGAGCCACACCACGCAACCACGTTGAGCAAGCATTTTTTCTCGATCCTCTACTGTAACAGCACCGTTGTGCCAAGTGATATGTGATGAAGCCATAGTTATTCAATTATTTTTCCGTGCATTTCTGCTGGAGGTAGTATACCAAAATCATGCAAAATCGTTGGCGCAACATCAAGAATGCTCAAATGAGCGCGCTCACCGATAAATTTGCGCAGTGGATCGTATTTGATAAATATACCATCCCAATCATGCACGCCGTAATCAAGGCCGCGATCATCGTGATCAATGTACAGTGCATTATAGCCAATCGTTCCGGCCACTTTATAGTACAGATCGCCCCAGAAAATGAGCAGATCCGGAACGTCGCCATGTGGATTTTGATAGAGTTCTTGTGCCGTTGAAATTTGTTTGACAATCGGTTGACCATCAGGCCCTGCGACGCGCGATAATTTTTCGCGCAACTCTTCAATGAGTCCAGCAACTTCGTTTGATGGTACACACCCTTCTGGATCACGTCCTTCAATATTGATAAACAGACGTCCATAAAATCCACCCCATGCCCATGCCTTTGTTTTTTTCCAGTTCACATCACAACGCTCAATGCTCTGTGGTTTTTCTGGCGTGCTGTTGAGTACAAGATATCCATTTTGGATCAACCACTCGTTGATAACAAACATACCGTCCATTCTTTTTGCACCATGATCTGACACAACATACGCGATCGTATTTTGTGGTGCGAGGGCGTAGATTTCGGCAAGCGCTGTGTCTACAAAATGATAATACTCACGAATTTTTTGTTCATATGGATTGCCCGCAACGTACTCTTTATGCGTACTATCCATGTACTGCCACAAATAGTGATGAATACGATCAATACCCATCTCAACGCACATCAAAAAGTCCCAATCATCTCGCACGACCCACTCTTTTAAGAGTGCGATGCGCTGACGAGTCATTGCATAAATTTTCTTCAATACTTCATCGGGTGGAGTTTGTGTACGATTTGCAACATCAAAAATATAGTCATCACCACAAATGTTCAGCACTTCTTTTTTCAATTCTTTTGGGTAGGTAAAATCAACGGAAGTATCAGGTGTCAAAAAACACGTAACCATTTTTCCATTCAGCTGCGACGGAGGATACGTGCCAGGCACTCCGAGCAATGCACTGCGATAGCCAGCGTCACCCAAATAATCCCATACTTTTTTCACACGCGTCATGCTGTCGCTTGTTGCGATATCAATGGAGGTGTATGACGAGCCCTTTGTACGCGAACGGAAACCGTAGACTCCAATATCACCCGGATCGCGCGATGACAACATCGACATCCATGCAGGCACTGTGATTGCTGGTGTTGTGCTACGCAGCTTTCCCCAAACTCCCTTTTCCATCAAACTTGAAAGAAAAGGCAAATCAGCTCGATACTGATCAAAGACCAATTGAGGAGTTGCGCAGTCGAGTCCAAAAACGATTACTTTTTGTGTTCGCATTTTTGAGCTCATACAGGGAGTGAATCAATAATCCATTGTTTGAATTGCTCAACATCGGTATGTGGCAAAATGATACCCGTGACTTCAGTTTTGCCGCCAGCGGTATAGCCACGCTTACGAGCCTCGACTGCAATGTAGGAAAGATCGATGTCGAGCGTGTTCCGTCGCACGTAAATGTTTCCAAAGTCATTGTACGATTGATCAGTGATGATAACATCGTCAGGATGTTCTGCCGACAAAAAACGAGTGGCTTCAGAAATAATTGATGCTTTAGATTCAATATGCAATGTATGCACTTTTTTTCGTGCAAGCACGAGCGGAGCACTCAATACACGAAGGAGCTCTTGCGACAATTTTTTATCGCTATCAATAAAATGTTGAGTTGTTTTTATTCGTAGAGGATCTCCATGAAGCATTTGAATCGCCTCTTTCATTCCCACTTCGTCGTGCCACACATAGCAACTGTCAATCAACTTTGTGATATGAATGAGTTCTTTCAGCGTCACACGATGTTCTTTCATCATCTGCTCAACTTGCGGATAAAAATCTGTGTATGTCGTGATACGCATTTCCTGATCACCAACCATGCCAAGCACAGCAGTGAGAGATAAAGGCTCAAGCAAATAATCATTTATAAGCATTGAGCAACCTGGATAAGAGGTATTTTGAACTCCTGGGCGATTGATATTCGCTGTTTGAGTATGATGATCAAAAACAAACACAGGAACACCACATCCCTCGAGCGCTTCAATAGTCGAGAGTGGAAAATTAAGATCAACCGTGATAATTGCACCATACTCACCCGCTTCAATACTCTTTAACTCTTTTTCAGTAAGAAAATAATTATTGATCTGCGGATGCATCAACGTAAAATGTGTTGGCCATTGATGCGCATGAGCGTACTTTTGAATAAGCGCTGCACTCGCCAAACCATCGGTGTCCCAGTGGTGGATAAGCAACACCTTATTAGGGCGCTCTTTGGTAATGTATTCAAGAAAGTCGAGCATGGTTTTACTCTTCCCCTTCTTCAACAAAAATCTTTGGCTGCTTGAGAATCAATTCAACAACATCAGTACGCATAATTGTCGGAGGAACTACTTCGCCTGCTGTGAGCATCTTACGAATCTTTGTACCTGACGGTGGAACGCGAACGTCATCTGAGTGTGCACATGTTTTTGGAGTTGCCATACAATCACATTTCGTGCAGAAAAATCCGTTCTCAAATTTTAAAATCTTTATTCCAATATCTTCAATGGTGTCAAAAATTTCTTGTGCAGCAAATGTGCCGTAGTATGTACCCACTCCGGCATGATCACGACCGACCACAAAATGTGAACAACCAAAATTCTTACGAAGAATAGCGTGATAAATTGCATCACGAGGTCCAGCGTAGTTCATGCGCGCCGGCAGAATCGAAAACACAGCACGATTGCTTGGGAAATACTCTTTCATCATGTGCGAGTATGACGCAATGATCACTTCATCTTGAAAATCACCTGCTTTCTTTTTTCCAATAATAGGATTGATGAACAACCCGTCACATAACTCCAAACCGAGACGCTGTAAATATTCGTGTGCGCGATGTGGCGCGTTGCGTGTTTGAAAACCAACGATCGTTTTCCATCCACGCTGAGTAAACACATAACGAGTTTCAACTGGATCAAGATTCACCTCATAAAATGGCTCTTTGGAGTTATCAATTAAGTCAATTGTGCCACCGACAAGATACGGCTTCATTGCCTTCCATCGCGAAACACCCGGGTGCGCATCATCTGTTGTACCATATACTTTTTCAACAACATGCATCACGTCGTATGTATATACATCGCCAACATGCAAAACAGCAACCGCATTTCCTGCAGCGTCACACAACGCGACTGGATCTCCCGTTTTGAGTTGCATAGACTCTTCTTTCGTTACATCAAGTACAAACGGAATTGACCACACATCACCACTTGCAAGATGCATCTCGTCAACAACACGTACAAAATCAGCTTCATTCATAAAGCCGGTGAGTGGGCTCATGACACCACGCGCAATATTTTTAATATCCTTTATGAGCTCAACATCGAGCTGGAGCTTTGGCAAGGTTTGCGCGCGCTCAGCCCACACTTTTGCAGCGTCAGGAGTCAAAACGCGGTTTACCAAAACACCGCCATGTGGAGGAATGAGATGAGCTGCATGCATATTATTCAATGTAACCTAATGCTTTGAGACGCTCTTTGACCTCGTCTTCGCTGTGAGCTTTATATGTGCTTGGCTGCCCTTGAGACGCTGCCGGAACAATAGGCTCAGGCGTATTGAGTGAATTTTTTTTGATGAATGTCAAAATTTCTTCCGATACTTTACGCGACCAACCAATGGAGCTGCCAATCATTCCAAGCATCAAACAATTGAAACCAATAATGAGGAAAACGCCACCAAGAACAAGCGATTGGATATGACCCTTGCCATCAGAAAATACAAAGAAATATACAAAGCGCAAAATTGCTACGCTTCCGATTGCAGACAACACTACCGCAACAGAACCAAAAAAACGTAGTGGACGGAACAACACAATGTTACGCACAATATTAATCCCCGCTTTCCACAGATGGTCAGGAATATTTTTAATCAAACGAGATTTGCGCGATACTGGACGGGCTGGAATTGCCACCTCACGAATGGTGAGATGCAAATCTTGAGCTGACAACAACGTGGTATGCACATACGTGTGCAATGAATACACACCGAGTGAGAGCGCTGCTTCACGTGAATACGCACGAAAACCTGTCGACACATCCATGCGCGGCAAACCGACAAACGATGTCATTAAAAAACTCCCGATGCGATTGAGGTTGCGATTCAAAAAAGGCATTTCACGCAAATCTTTCACATTGCGCGAACCAATCACCACATCAGCTTCCCCTGCAACAACTGGCGCAACGAGTTCACCGATGCGTGATTGATCGTAATGATTGTCTGCGTCGGTATTCACGATCACGTCTGCGCCATGCTGAAGCGCTTTCCATAGAGCATCTTTAAATGTAACAGCCAATCCTTTATTTTTAGGGTGTGAATACACAAAGTCTGCACCTGCGGTGTGAGCAACATCAACAGTGCGATCAGTTGATCCGTCATTATACACAAGCACCTTCACATCATCGATGCCATGCAACGAACGAGGAACTTCACGAATCACATCAGCAATCGTAGTCTCCTCATTATATGCAGGTATGATAACGATCAGGCGCATATGATCTAACTTCGACCAATTGAGGTATATGTGAATCCAAACTCCTCACGCATGCGAGATGGCTTGAGCAAGTTGCGACCGTCAAAAATCACCGGAGCTTTCAACGTCTCTTTCACTTTCTTCCAATCCAAGTTGCGGAACTCTGACCACTCAGTTGCGATAATGAGAGCGTCCGCACCTTGCATAGCTTCGTATGGATCTTTTGCGTACTCAACTGGAATATCACCCAAAGATTTTTTTGCATTCTCTGTTGCTTCGTAATCAAACGCGGAAATCACCGCTCCTTTTTCTTGCAACATAGTAATAATGTCGAGTGCTGCAGAGTCACGAACATCGTCGGTGTTGCCTTTGAATGCAAGCCCTAAGACAGCAAGACGTTTGCCAGAGACACCGTTGAGCTGAGCAACAACTTTATCAACAAACGATGTGCGTTGATTGTTGTTAACCTCAATCACTGATTTGAGTAAACGGAAATCGTAGCCGTAGTTGCCAGCGATGTGATCAAGTGCACGAACATCTTTTGGAAAACACGAACCACCCCAACCAATGCCAGCGTGTAAGAATTTTGGCCCAACGCGATTATCCAAGCCAAGACCGTAAGCAACTTCTTCAATATCAGCATTTGTGCGCTCACAAATTTGTGCGATCTCATTGATAAATGAAATCTTGGTTGCTAAAAATGCATTCGATGCATACTTAATGAGCTCAGCACTTTCAACAGTAGTCACCACCTTTTCGCCTTTCACTGGCTTGAAGAGATCAAGCATTACTTGCGCACTTCTGTCGTCGCGCGCACCAATCACAATGCGATCTGGATTGCTGAAGTCAGCAACAGCAGATCCTTCGCGCAAAAATTCAGGGCACGAGACCACAGCAAATTCATCTGAGTAATACTTTTTGATGATGTTTTCAACTTCACGGCCTGTACCCACAGGAACTGTGCTCTTGTCGACAACAACAGTGTATTTTTTAATGTTGCGTCCAATTTCATCGGCAACAGCATACACATACTGCATATCTGCGTATCCATCTTCGCGAGAAGGAGTTCCAACTGCGATGATTGCAACTTCGGCATCTCCTAACACTGAGGGAAGAGAGGTCGTAAAATTCAAACGCCCAGCTTTAACATTTGAAAGGACAACATGATCCAAGCCCGGTTCAAAAATAGGAATCATGCCTTTTTTGAGGCGTTCAATCTTCTGTGCATCAATATCAACACAGGTAACATAGTGGCCAATGTCTGCTAGACAGGCTCCGGTAACAAGGCCAACATAGCCTGTACCAACAACAGCAATCTTCATAAATACGCTGGGTATACAATGATAAAGTAACGACTGATAGTGTACCGTTTGGAGGGTGTTTTGACAAGCCAATAGTGCATATGATATAGTCACCGCCGTTGCATAGTAAGATTTTTGCTATATTTATGAAAGCGAACATTCACCCAAACTACTACCAAGCTACGGTTTCCTGCGCATGCGGCAACTCTGTTGTGATTGGATCAACCAAAGAAGCAATCGCTACTGAAGTCTGTTCAAATTGCCATCCATTTTACACTGGTAAACAGAAAATCGTTGACAGCGCACATCGCGTTGAAAAACTGCAAGCAAAGCGTCAAAAACAAGTTACTGCTTCCGTTGGCCGTACCCACCTCTCAAAGACTGCAAAACGCGCAGCAAAATCAGAAAAGAGCAAGGCTCCAGTCAAGCAAGATGCAAAAGCCGCTCTCAAAGCTGCATTATCAGATTTATAGCTATTCACTCAACACAACGGGCATATACGCCCGTTTTGTTATACAATATTAAAGAATATGAATCTTCACTCTCTCTACGCTCCAATACGCGCTCGCTTCCAAGAACTTGAGCGTATGTTGCAATCCCCGGAGATAATCTCAGATCCAAAAAAGCTACAAAACACATCAATTGAGTTTACTGAAACCCGGGAAAAAATGAAGACCGTGGAAAGATGCGAAGCTTTAGAAAAAGCTACGATAGAGGCACAGCGCACCATCGATACCGACTCGGATCCAGAAATGATCGAGCTTGCAAAAAACGAACTCGCCTCTGTGCAAACGCAGCTTGAAGCAGCGTCTCATCATCTCCAGCTCTTGTTGTTGCCCAAAGATCCGAACGACAGTAAAAACGTCATCTTAGAAATGCGCGCAGGTGCGGGTGGTGATGAATCAGCATTATTTGCCGCAGAACTCTTTCGCTGTTACGCACGTTATGCAGAGACAAAAGGCTGGAGCATACAGATTGATTCTTCCAACCAAAATGGCATTGGCGGATACAAGGAAGTGATTGCTGAAATTCATGGCCAAGGTGCATACTCTGAATTTAAATATGAAAGTGGTGTCCACCGTGTACAACGCGTTCCTGAAACAGAAAAGGCTGGGCGCGTACACACGTCGACCGTGACAGTTGCAGTAATGCCGGAAGCAGAAGAGATTGATTTGGTCATCCCCGCTCAAGATTTACGCATTGACGTGTTCCGCGCCGGTGGTCATGGTGGACAATCGGTCAACACGACAGATTCCGCCGTGCGTATCACCCACTTGCCTACTGGAATGATGGTAAGCTGCCAAGATGAAAAATCTCAGCACAAAAACAAAGACAAAGCGATGAAAATTTTGCGTTCACGATTGTTACAAAAAATGGAAGAAGAGGCGCGTTTGGCTCGCGATTCTCAGCGTCGTTCGCAAATTGGTAATGGTGATCGCTCTGAAAAAATTCGCACATACAACTTCCCGCAAGATCGTATTACCGATCATCGCATTAAAGAAAATTGGAATAATATCAGCGCTCGCATGGAAGGTAATATCGGCGATATGATTGTCGCATTACGAACCGCCGACCAACTTGAACAGTTAAAAAACTTAGAGGCGCACCCATGACCATTGAGCAGGCATTACAATTTGGGAATAGTGAGCTCAACGAACACTCACCTTCAGCAGAACGAGATTGCAGTGTGTTATTACAGCATGCTGTTGGTCGCTATGAATATTTTTGTACAGCACACCCTGAATATATTTTGTCAGACCAAGAAGAAAAACTGTTCCGTGAGCATATTGAACAACGTCTTACTGGCATACCTGTTGCATACATCGTTGAACACAAAGAATTCTATGGTAAAGAATTTTTCGTGAACCAACATGTTCTTATTCCTCGCCCTGAAACCGAAGGGCTTATTGATATGGTGCTTGAGCATATTCAAAACAAAAAGAAAGCTCTACGTATACTAGATGTCTGTACAGGATCGGGCTGTATTGCAGTAACGCTCAAAACTCTTCTCCCAAATGCAAATGTGGTAGCGACAGATATTTCAAAAGAGGCGCTTGTTGTTGCGACGCTCAATGCACGTCGTCACCATGTTGAAATTACAGAACTGGCCGGCAACCTATTTGAAGCGCTTCCATCCGACTGTCAACCGTTTGATGTTATTGTCTGCAATCCACCATACGTTCCACTTAATCATTTTCAGGAAGACATTCCAGAAACACAGGGACTGAAATTTGAACCGCGCAACGCTCTTCTTCCGCACGATGATTCAACAACAGGACTAGAAACCATAGAGGGAATTCTCAATGATGCTGGAAGATACCTCGCAAGTGATGGATTTTTCTGTATGGAATTTGGTGATGACCAAGCAAGCCGAGTGCTTGCGTATGCCCGCGCAGCATTTCCAACACGCTCAATAACTATTTCAAAAGATCTTTCTGCACGAGATAGATACCTTTTTGTAGAATAACACTCTACTTCTTCGACTTTTTAGGATACACAACACTCACTGCACCATTTTTTACATCTATTGTCACTCCTTGGTGTTCTTTTAGCTTGCCTGAAACAATATCAAAGGCAAGACGATCTAGAATATCATGTTGGATAACACGTTTGAGTGGACGGGCACCGTAGATGGGATCAAATCCTTTCTGACACACGTATGCTCGAAGAGCATCAGAAAATTGAACGCTCATTTTTTTCTCTGCCAAGCGTTTTGTGACAAGGCTCAGTTGAATGTCGACGATGGTATCCAGATTTTTTTGCGTCAGTGCGTGGAAAATAATAATCTCATCAACACGATTCAAAAATTCTGGTTTGAAATTTTCTTGCAACATCTGCATCACTCGCCCACGCATCTCAGATTCTTGAACCTCTGTTTTTCGCTCTAGCTCATCGCGAAAACCCAAACCCATACTTTGATGCTGTGCATAATCCTGAATTACCTGACTTCCAATATTTGAAGTCATGATAATAATTGTATTTTTGAAATTCACCTTCCTGCCTTTTGCATCTGTCAAACGACCATCATCAAGGATTTGCAAAAGCACATTAAACACATCAGGGTGCGCCTTTTCAATTTCATCAAATAAAATAACTGCGTACGGACGTTTACGAATTGCTTCAGTAAGTTGGCCAGACTCCTCATACCCAACATATCCCGGCGGCGAGCCAACGAGCTTGGATACCGCGTGTTTTTCCATATACTCAGACATGTCGACACGAATAATCGCATCTTCATTGTTGAACATAAAGTCAGCAAGCGATTTTGCGAGCTCTGTTTTGCCAACACCTGTCGGCCCCATAAAGATAAATGAACCAATCGGACGCTTCTCATCTCCAATGCCGGCTCGCGAACGACGAATAGCGTTTGCAATAGCCGTGATCGCCTCTTCTTGCCCTACAACTCGCTCAGATAACACCTTTTCCATGTGCTGCAACTTTTCCACTTCAGACTCTAACAACCTATTGAGTGGAATACCTGTCCAACGAGCTACTACTGCCGCAATATCTTCTTCAGTCACCTCTTCTTTGAGAATACGTTGTTTCTTCTGCATTTTCTGCAACTTCGTCTGTAGTTGTTGGATCTCTTTTTCCATTTGAGGAATTTTACCGTAACGAATTTCAGCAACAGCACGCAAATCCCCTTCGCGCTCTTTCATATCAGCTTCACCTTTGAGTCGATCAATATCCTCTTTATGCGTATGCATTTCACTCAACACATCTTTTTCATTTTTCCACTGAAGTTCGAGCTGTTGAGAGGACTCGCGCAATTCAGAAAGCTGTTGCTCGATTTTTTGTAGCTCATCTTTGTTTCCTTGCTCATCCTTCTTCAATGCTTCTTTTTCAACCTCAAGCTGCATCATTTTGCGCTTCATCTTATCCAAATCTTCAGGCATTGAATCAATCTGCATGCGCAATGCCGAAGCAGCTTCGTCGATGAGATCAATAGCTTTGTCTGGAAGAAAACGATCAGAAATATAGCGATGAGAAAGCTCCGCGGCACTTGCAAGAGCTTGGTCGGTAATGCGCACACCGTGGTGCACCTCGTATTTACTATTAATACCACGCAAAATCGCCAAAGTATTTTCTACAGACGGCTCGCCAACATAAATGGGTTGGAAACGACGCTCAAGTGCGGCATCTTTTTCAATATGCTTTTGATACTCTTTGAGTGTGGTTGCGCCAACAGCATGAAGTCGTCCGCGAGCAAGAGCTGGCTTGAGTAAATTTGCGGCATCAACAGCACCTTCTGTGCTACCTGCGCCAACAATCGTGTGCAACTCGTCGATGAATAAAATTACTCGACCGTCGCTATCATCAATTTCTTTCAACACCGCCTTCATACGATCTTCAAATTCACCACGGAATTTCGTGCCAGCAAGAAGCAAACCCAAATCAAGCGCAATTAGCTCTTTGTTTTTAAGTGAATCAGGAACATCACCAGCTACAATGCGCTGAGCGAGCCCTTCGACAATGGCTGTTTTACCTGTACCCGGCTCGCCAATAAGCACAGGGTTATTTTTCGTACGACGCGAGAGCACTTGCATGGCTCGACGAATTTCATCATCACGACCAATCACCGGATCAAGCTTCTCCTCACGCGCCATTTTCGTCAAATTCATCCCGTATTTTTCGAGGGCATTGTATTTGGTCTCCGGTTCTGGCGAATCGGCATGATGGCTTCCACGAACAGCTTGAATAACCTCAAGCGCTTTTTCATACGTAATATTCATGCGAGCAAACAACTCTTTGAGCGAAGACTTTACTTGCAACAACGCAAGTAAAAAATGTTCAGTGGACACGTATTGATCCTGCAATTTCTTAGCTTCTTTTTGTGCTTGCATCATCACCGCATTCATCTCCTGACTCACATACACCTGCTCAACACGCGCAACAGAAGGCTGCATTCGCAATGCTTTGTCGACAATTGCCTCAATATCAGAAACAGACGCATCAAGACGATCAAGTACCGGACGAATAATAGTATTCGTCTGATTCAGAAGCGCTTGAAGCAAATGGAATGGCGTAATGTGTTGATGCGAGACAGAAAGTGCATTGCTGTGCGCCATTTGCAACGCTTCCTGAGCTTTGTGGGTAAAATTATTGAGGTCCATATTGATGTTTTGTGAATTGTGGAGTGGCACTTCATAAAATCGCAATCTATTGCCGGCAAAGCCGGACAACCCTTCGGGCGCGTTGTTCGCCATTTCGGCTTCTCGCCGTACATCCAAGTACGGCTCGGGCACCTCAATGGCTGTACAATCGCGCATCTCATCGATTTTTTGAAAGTGCGTTTTTGTATTATAAGTATACCACTCTGGAAAAAAATTTTGGAATGGCAGGGTCGCGAGCTTACCTCGCGACAGTTTCCCATATATTCAATTGCCACTATTCTACTGTAACAGACTTCGCCAAGTTACGCGGCTGATCGATGTCGCACTTACGTTCGACGGCTGTGTAGTACGCGAGAAGTTGCACAACAATCATGGAAAGGATAGGCGTAAGCATTTCAAGAGTCTTCGGCATATAGATTACGTCATCAACATACTGCTCAATGCCTGTGTCGCCTTCAGTAGCGAGCGCCAACACGACACCTTTACGTGCACGCACTTCTTGAATGTTTGAAAGATTTTTTTCGTACACAGAATCTTTTGGAGTAATTGCGCACACAAAGAATCGATCATCAAGCAAAGCGAGTGGGCCGTGTTTTAACTCTCCTGATGGGTATCCTTCGGCGTGTACATACGCAATCTCTTTGAATTTCAATGCACCCTCAAACGCCGACGGCATGTTGTACTTTCTCCCGAGGAAAAATGCGTTATCGTACGTTGCATATTTTTTTGCAAGCGATTTGATTGTCTCTGTATTTTTCTTCAGCATTTTTTCAGCAAGCAGAGAAACATTCTGCAACTCTTTTGCAATGCGCTTGCCTGTGACGAGCGACATGCCACGTTGACGGCCGATTGCGAGCGTGAGCAACGAGAACATAGCGACCATACCGCTCATCACTTTTGTGCTTGCTACTGCAACTTCAGGACCAGCATGAATGTACATGCCAGCATCAACCTCGCGAGCAATGGTAGAGCCAACGACGTTCACAATACCAAATGTAAACACACCTTGTCGTTTCGCTTCACGCAAACTCGCAATCGTATCTGCAGTTTCACCAGATTGAGAAACAATCACAACTGCAGTGTGTTCGTCAAGAACTGGCTTTCGATAACGGAATTCAGAACCGATTTCGACCTTCACGGGAATCGAAGCATACTCTTCAAGCATGTATTCGCCCACACGTGATGCAATTGCAGCGCCTCCACAGGCAACGATGACAATGCGTTCAATACTGCGCCACTTATCTTCATACTCCAAAAATCCACCAAAGTGTGCGATGCCATCTTCGATGATCAAACGCCCACGCAAACCGTCTTCGATTACGCGCGGAATTTCCATGATCTCTTTGAGCATGAAGTGATCGTAACCTTGCTTCTCTGCTTGCTGAATATCCCATTCAATTTTTGATGAATTTTTTTCAACAGTGGTGTTATCAACAGTCGTGATGGTGAACCCTTTGCGGTTCACCGTGACCACCTCACCTTCATCAAGATAAATCACCTCACGTGTGTGTGGTAAAATTGCGGTCGCGTCTGAAGCAATCATGTACTCGCCATCGCCGATGATACCCAAAATCAATGGGCTCCCAAGACGCGCGGCAACAATAGTATCGGGATCCATTTCAGAAACAACAGCAAGGCCATACGTACCTATCACCTCTTTTAGCGATGCTTTCACTGCTTCAGAGAGAGAGTTTCCTGGCAGATGCGATTCAATTAAATGCGTGAGTACTTCTGTGTCAGTCTGCGTCGTAAACTCATGACCTTCTGCTGTGAGGCGTTCACGTAACTCGTGAAAATTTTCGATAATGCCGTTGTGGATGAGGTAAATCTTTCCTGTGCAATCGGTGTGTGGATGCGCATTCACATCGTTTGGAATGCCGTGCGTTGCCCAACGGATATGACCAATGCCAGCCGTACCGCTCCAATGATCCTCAGAAACTTCGTCAGTGAGTACCTGCAATTTGCCAGCTTTTTTTTCTGAACTAATTTTACCATTTTCAAACACAGCAATGCCAGCGGAATCATAACCGCGGTATTCCATGCGTTTAAGACCTTCTAAAATAATTGGTTTTGCTGGGGATGTACCCACGTAACCTATAATTCCGCACATAATGAGGTAGTATAGCTCATACACCCCCCTTTCTCAAGAGCCTCCCGACATTGCACCAAATCCGTTTTGCCAGCAAAACGGATTTGGTGGCAAAACGGATTTGGTGTGGTAGGATGATGGCTATGATTATCTCCCATTCTCGAAAATTCATTTTTATTAAGCCCCGTAAAGTGGCAGGTACAAGCGTTGAAGTTGCACTAGCCCAATACTGTGGAGAAGAAGACATCATCACAGAAAACGTGCTCTTAAACGAAATTGATGAGACCACAGCGCGAGATTTTCGACGCAACGACACCGGATTTTTCAATCACATGCGAAGTAAGCGTATTAAAAAACAGGTGGGTGAAAAAATCTGGAACTCATATTACAAAATCAGCATCGTGCGCAATCCATGGGACATGCTTGTGAGTCGATATTTTTGGAACAAAAAAAATGCAACGCCACGCAAAAGTGTTGGTGAAGTATGTGGTGAAATTCTTAAAGCTCCATCACAAACACATTTGTACGGCAAGCTCTTTTTCGCGATGAAGCGCACGCTCTTACGCGAAGAAATTTCTCCTGAAGATAGCTTTGATGCGTTTTTAAAAAAACTCCCCCACAACGCATCAAACACCTCATACTATTTTGACGATCATGGAAAACCGTATTGTGACTTTGTAATTCGCTTTGAACACCTTCAAGAAGACTTTGATACAGTATGTGAACACCTCGAACTTCCGCACACAGAAATTCCTCAACTCAAAACCAAAGTGCGCACGTCACGCGACTACACCTCATTTTATACTTCCGAAACTCGCGCATGGGTAGAAAAAGAGTTCGCGCAAGAAATTAACGCGTTTGGGTATACGTTTGAATAACAACAAGATTGCTTCGTCGTTTCACTCCTCGCAATGACATGCGGAAGGCTTGTCATTGCGAGCGAAGCGAAGCAATCTTGTTGTTTATTTCTTCCAAACGACATCAGCATGCCCCAGAATGCTGTTGGCAAAACGAGCGGAGACAAATAGAAAATCAGAGAGACGATTCATGTATTGAATGAGTGAACCATCAACATATTCGTGTTCATGCACTTCAGTGATTGATCGTTCTGCGCGGCGTGCAACAGTGCGAGCAATATGGAGTTGGGCTGCAGAAACAGTTCCGCCCGGAACGATAAATGTCGCAAGCTTTGGCAGCTGCTCTTCCATGCTATCAATCCAATGCTCAAGATCTTCTACCCATGATACATGTAGCTGCGGTAAGTGCGCACGACCTTCTTCTGTTGGAGTTGCGAGATGCGAACTCACCACAAACAAACGTTGCTGCACCTCTTCGCAGTTCGTAGCAAGTTCACGCAACTCCTGTTTTTTTGTTTCTCTCAGCAACGCGACGCACACACCAATGTGCGAACTCAACTCATCGACATTCCCATAGGCTTGAATGCGGGCATGAGTTTTTGAAACCCTCTCCCCGCCAAACAACCCTGTTGTTCCTTTATCCCCTGTTTTGGTGTAAATTTTCATCCTAATTTGTAATCACAAGCGCATTCGACAGATCATCATACTGTCCGTCGGAATTTTGAATGCGCACTGTGTACGTGCCTGCCGGCATTGAGCTCATCGGCATGCGGAACACTACAGCGTTCTCAGAACTCACATACACCGTTGCTTCATAGTTCCCTGCATATCCTTTTGCGCCATAGCGGAATCCGGAGCCCTCAACTGTAATCGAAAGTGTACCGTCGGTTGACCATGATTTACTGACTGTACAGGTCGATGCGCTACACAGACCTGTTACTACAGGTGCTGGATCAGTGTATGGTTCGGTACCTGCAGTTGAAATTGAACGAATAGTATCATTATACAACTCCGCAACCAGCAATTTTTTCTTAAGCTTGAGCAACCCTTTTGGATTATTAAACTTCGCGCGCTCGCGATCGCTGTTTCGGTACCCTTGCGTTCCTGAGCCTGCGACAAGTTTAGTGACCCCTTGAGTGAAGTTGATCAAACGAATACGTTGGCTACCTACCTCTGAAAAGTATATTTTACCATTTGCGCCCATGGTAAGCGATTCTGGATACGAAAGCACAGCGTGATCAAAATCAGCATCTTGATACCCCGCACTCCCCGTACCTACAAGTGTAGTGACCTCGCTGCTGGATATATCGATTGCGCGAATAGCATGATTCTCACGATCAGCAACATACAGCGTCTCGCCATCATTACTCATAGTGATTCCTGTTGGTGTGTTGAAAGTTGCAGAAGTGCCTGTGCCGTTCACAAAACCTGCAGTGCCATTGCCTGCGATTGTAACCACGTCGCCATATCCACTCTCACCCACGGTCACACGACGAATGGCATGATTGCCAGCATCAGCAACGTAAAGATAATTACCATCTTCTGAAAGCACGGAGGCTGCTGGGCGGAAAAAATATGCGCATCCATCGACATCGAGCTCTCGCGTATCTGGGCAGCGCTCACCATCAGCATATCCATTGTCATCACCTGTTGAATTGATTTCTCCGGCACCGGTAAGATACGAAACGCCGCCGCTCTCAATATCAACTTTGCGAATGCGATGATTGTTACGATCAACAACGTAAAGGAAATTACCATCAAGAGAAAGTGTAATAGATAATGGGTCAGAAAAACGCGCTTCTGCACCGTATCTGGTGTCAGTATCGTTTGGCGCATAGTTATCAATGACGTTGCCGGCAATAAGCGTTGCGGACGTTGGATTTTTCTTCGCCATTTTTCGGATCATGTTGTTTTCCGAAAAGTAGATCCAATTTTTATCGAGCGAGAGCACCATAGACTTTGGATTGCCCGTGAGCAATGGGTCAGCATCTTTTGTATTAAAACGGTTTGCTCCAGCATATAACACATCGTCATCAGCATCACTGAGGTTGTATTTCTGGATAATACTTATACCGGTAGAAACAACATACATGTAACCATCTTTAGCATCTATCCCGCGCGGAAAATTAACAGAAACCATATTGTTGTCTGAGGCGAATGTTTCCACAGTACAACCGGACAATGTAATTTTCTTTATTGAATCAGTAAAACCATTACCATCACTTACATACAACGTATTATCATCGGCCATGTATATGCCCCACAAATTGTTAAACTTTGCGGTTGAACATGAGCCGGTTACATCACCCGATGAACCAGTGCCAGCGATAACTAATTTTTCACCTGTTGATAGGTTCACACGAATAACTTGGTATGTGCCGGTGTTTGCGATATATGCATACTGACCATCAGAGGAGATGTCCATCTTTTTTGGATCGGATAAATCAGAGGTAACAGTTGTCAAATTTCCACCTTTACGATTTGATTTGAGAATCTTGCCATTTCCGGTATCTAAAATGTAGAGCGTAGTGTCAAACACTTGCACATCTTCTGGCGCATTGAGGCCTGAGATAATTGTTTTTACTTTCGTACCTCTGATTTTACGGATTGCATTGTTACCAGAATCTGCAATAAAAATGGCTGTATCTGTCACATCAATGCCGCGAGGATATGCAAATCGCGCCTTACTCACACTACCATTCTTTGATCCATATCCACCATTTCCTGCAACAGTCGTTACTGTTCCGCCCGGTGAAATTTTACGAATGGCGTGATTGAATGTGTCGGCAATATATAAATATCCACTCGGTGAAAAAGCGACATCTTCTGGAAAATCAAAAATAGCAGCGGTACGCGAAACATTGTGGCCATATAGTGGTTGACCGATGAACGTGGTGGTGTCGCCATACTCGGCGAGCGCTACGGTAGGCACGGCCACCGCAGTAAAAAGGATTGACGCGAGTATTGTGTGTGTTTTCATATGATATGAGTATACCATAAGATACAGGTGTAAACAGCAAGATTGCTTCGTCAGGGCTGTGCCCCTCCTCGCAATGACAACCCTGTTTTTGTGCACGATACTTTATTTATGTCATTGCGAGCCCTGCAAGGGCGCGGCAATCTTGTTGTTATTTAATTGCGTTGGCAGCCAAAATACCTGTACGAAGTGCAGTCTCCATTGAAGGTGAACCAAGATAATCACCAGCAAAAAAATATCCGTTTTGCCCCTGAAGTTCGCGCACTTTTTTGACGATTTCTACAGTTGAGATCGGCATGAGCTGTTTCCAGTTCACCATTTCAACAATACGCAGAGGTTTAGCGTCCGGAAATAACTTTGCGCATTGGTCCGAAATCTGCGCAAATAAACCATCCTGAGACAGCATTGTGCAAGGATCAACCAACGCATCATCAACCTTCACATTGTACAAAATATAATTTTTAAGAGCACCGTGATACAAATCGGCCAAGTGAATCGAGGTGAGCACCTGATACGGCATATGTTTTTGTGGCGCGTAAAACACTGAACCCCAGTGATCGTTGCCGTTTACTTGTGGATCAGTAGCATGCTCAACAACCGCGCTGTAAAAATGGGTGTACGCGATGCCTTCTGCAAGAGCTGGATTGATCGAACTAGCAATCTCTGAGGCGAGCTGTTGTGCAAATACAATGTGGTCAGCAGAAAAATCGCCGTTTGACGTATGCAGCGTTCTGCCTTCAACACGTTCAAGCGTAGTATTGAGATAAATCTCTGCGCCAAGCGCTGTGATTTTTTTCACAAGCGCATCGATAAAGATGCCGTTGCCGTTTGGAAAATAAAAGGATGATCGAATATCACCGTGCACATTCGTTTCTTTCATCATAGGCAACATAAACGCAGTACGAAATTGCGTGACAGGAGCGTAACAGTATCCTTGTGCAACAATGTCGATGAACTTTTCATACAGACCTTCATACTCATCGCGAATAGCAGCGCGTACAGTCTCGCTTACCGTTTCGTCACCAAACGTTTCGAGGTTGGGCCGCTCCAATTTTACACGCAACGACGGAACACCAAGCGTGTACCACAATTTTGCCGTGTCAGTAAACGGCAGCTTCACTTTATTGAAGGGTGTGTATACCCTATCTTCGAGTTCATATAACACATCATGAAGCGGAATGCGCTCCAACTTCTCACGCACACCAAGCTCTTTGATGAGTCGATGATACTCGCGATACCACGGATAAATAATAAACCCACCAAAGTCGACCGGGCGTCCTTTCACATCAATCGTACGGACACGACCACCAAGATACGATTCACGTTCAATGATGGTGACTTTCTTCCCCGCTTTTAAGAGTGTGTACGCGCTTGCCAGCCCGGCGAGCCCACCACCAACTACAATAATGTCGCGATTCATAGCCCTCATCGACTGCTTACCATAGCGAATTTTGCGATACCAACCATGCCCGACGCTTTATATGGCGTAAGAGTGGCATTTGGTAACAACTCTCTTATCACTTTTTGTGCAGCGTCTTGCACGCTATAGGCTTTCGCCATAAGAGAACCTTCGTACGGAATCATCCACTCACCGGTCTCGACACCGAGCTCTGCAACGACTGAGGCGATCATCAAGCCAATGCACTGCCCTGCTTCAACAAGTACGCGTCGAGCAATTTCTTTAAGCAATGTGTATTCAGATGGTCCCACATGAAATTCATTTTTGCGCGGAGAAAAACCTTCAGCGATTTCAGAAAGTAATGCTTGGTTAAAACTCTGGAGCAACACAGTTTTTACTTGTTCAGGATCGGTAAACGATTCACGTACCATCTCAACCGCAGCTGCGACACGCGCTGGCAAATATCCGCCGCCCATCCAGTATTCAATGTTACTCGAAGAGTAGGGCACCAACTCTTTGTCGATCATATATTGGAGTGCTGAGTCTATCGGCATTATTTTTGCTGCGCCCGCTTCAAGATTAAGTAATCCCTTTTCAGTTCTCGAATCCATGGCCGCGTTTGTGCCGGTACCAAACACAAAACCTACAGCAAGATCTTTGCCGGGATGTTGAGCGTCGAGCGCTACTGCAACAGTGTCATTCACAAACACAATGCGACCAACCGAACGCACACCCAAGCGCGTCAACTCAGCGCGAAGCATAGCTGCGAGCGAAGGTTGCTGCTCAGGTGCGAGCTCGCCATTACAGTCAGTGATTTTCCAAAATTTTGGAAGAATAGGTTTATTGATGCGTGCATCGATGTCGCCGTTGTCTAAACGAATATTTGTTTGCGGAAATCCAAGAGAGATCGCGATCGGCAATTTTTCTACTTCCATCAATCCGTATTCTTTTGCAACGTTCACCACTTCGCTGGCGATGAGATTCACAAGCGATGCAAATGTGTGTGTGCGCTGCTCTGGTGGAATTGGTCGAATGAAACCTTCAGACAACGCCACCTCGCCTAGTGCAGTCACAGTCGCCTTTTGAAAAATCCAATTCGTACCACCGCATGCTGCCGCAATTGCTGCGGTGCCAAGCGGAAGAGCTCGCACACCTTCGCCATTCATTGGTGGAACGTGCGTTGGAAATGCAAGTAAGCCACCATCTGTTGATGTCGGCGCTGTCGTGCGCTGCGCACCGATGCGAATGGTTTCGCGAAAATGTTCAAAACGTTCACGCAACTCCTCGGATGTCATTGAACGAATGCCAGAATGATCGAGCTTCTGTTGAAGCTGCGCGGAAATAGTATAGGCCATGAAAGATAGTGTACTCCTTTACACAATTCTCTCAAGGCTTCTTCCTGTCTCTTATACACATCT
>JAHBAR020000025.1 GCA_018500015.2 Candidatus Kerfeldbacteria bacterium
ACAATACACAACGATTACACATGGGACTTGGGTGCAACACACCCATGGAAGTGGTGCATGAAGTGTTGCGAAGGTCTTGACTATGGGACGTTGAGAATTACCTTCAAACACGCTATGATATGTACATATTCTTAACATACACTAGTTATGAAAACAACTCGATGTGCGCAAGGCGCATTTTCGTTTTTAATGCTTGTGCTTGGCGTTTGCATTGTCATGCCCACCCCTTCACACGCCTCAACTTCGGGAGTCACATTTGGCCCCTATGTCCAACGCGTGAAAAAAACTGCGATGAGCATATTGCTTCGTACGGACTCGGCAATTTCAGTACGACTCAAATATCGTGAGGTCGGCGCAAGTGATTGGACAGTAGTCACAGACAGCGCAACAACAGAACATGCATTTCGCATTACGGATTTGTCCAAAGACAAACGTTATCAATATTATTTTCAAGACAGCGATAAAAACCGACTCACTTCTACATACACTTTTGCAACAAAGCATACAGTGAGCGACGACCAACCTCTGCGCATTGGTGTGTTTGGAGACTCAGGTGTACTGAGCACTCATCAATTTCGCATTGGCATGCAAATGCAATGGTGGAGCCCGGACATTTTACTTCATACAGGAGACATCGCGTACGAAGAAGGAACGCTGACAGAGTTTGCAAACACGTTTTTCACTCCGTATCAACCACTCATCGCTCAAGTGCCGTTTTATGGCACTGTTGGTAACCACGACTATGCAACAGATGCCGGCGCACCATACAAAAATGTCTTTGAAACACCAACAAAATACAGCGACGTTGAAGATTACTATGCATTCGACTACGGGCCAGCGCACATCGTTTCACTCAACACAAGCATCGACTACACAGAAGGCAGTGCACAATATGAATGGTTGACCAACGATCTTGCGCAGAGCGACAAAAAATGGAAGATTGTCTTCTTTCATTTTCCTGTGTGGAGTTCAGGTCGTCACGGATCAACTGAAGGACTTGCTGACGCGCTCTCCCCTATCTTTGAGGAACATGGCGTACAACTTGTGATCAATGGACACGACCATGCCTACGAACACAACTACACAACAAATGGGGTACTGTACCTCGTTACAGGGGGCGGCGGCGCACCTCTCTACACACAAGAACATGAGAACGCACACTCATACGTATTTGAGTCAATCTACCATTTCTTAGGAATTGAAATCACAAAGGAATCACTCTCGATACAAGCCATCGACGAAAACGGATATACTTTCGATACAATAGAATTGACTCAATAGTTACGCTTTCGGTAACGCGTCCCACATAAACTCAAACCACGTGCGATAACTTTGCGCGAGCTCAGGATTTTTCATCACAAAAATAGTGAGGTCGTCATCAAGCTGGCCAATGTCAACGCTCGTAAACGTCACGACGTAGTCACCGAAAATATCACACACGGCCGGTGTCGCGTATTTTTCTGGTAGCACTTTGTAGCTTCCCACTTTCACATCCTCTAGCGCTTGCGGGAGTTTCTCTGGAACGCGCGGATCAAACAACGTGAGATGTTTTATTTTGGTATTTTTCTGAAACGGTAACACAAACTGTTTGCGAAATGCGTTATCAATCTGAGGGCTCAACCACAACCCTTTTGCACCAAGAAAGTATGTATCTTGCGAAACGCGCAACAAATCGCGACGGTAATTTTTATATCCTTCGATGCCTTTATAAACGAAGGCGAGGTTTTCCTGCGGTTCGCTTTCGTACACATCGCGTAACTTCGGCATTGCGGCGTTGAGCATACGCTCCTTTTCGCGCACGATTTCCATGAGCTTGTCGGGCGACACCGCTTGGTAGCGATTCTCCCCTTTTTGGAAAATTGGGAACACCAGCCCTTTCTCAGTCAGTCGCTGAAGTGCGTCATAGACATTGCGCCTATGCACTTTGGCGCGGGTAGAAACTTCGCCAACCGACGATTCGCCGCGGTAGAGCAGCGCTTCGTAGATTTTGGCTTCGTTTGGGGAAAGCCCAAGGTTTTCGAGGAGTTCGATATACATATGGTGTAGTATAGCACCATATGGCGATATTTGCCACTCTTTAATGAGTTGATACCCTAGCGCCACGATTTGCTCTTCAACAACCTCATTCCTGACTTAGGAGGCAGCAATGCCCTCGCTCAACCAAAAAGGTCTCTTCGCCGCGTCCGACACATTCTGGAGCATCACGATCTTCATAGCCGGCGCCGTCGCCACGGTCGGCGACCAGATGCTCTTCAACCTCCCCATGGGACCCGACATGCTCGGCCTCTTCTTGGGGGTCGTCATCGCCACGATCTTCATCCCGGGAGCCGGCGTCTCCTCCAGCGAAGGCTGGCAGAAGTGGCTGCTGACCAACGCCACCATGGCGTTGCTGGGCTGTGTCGCGGGCGATGTGGCGATCGGTGTAGCGGGCGGTAAGATCGGCCCCTTCACCGCAGTGGTCGGCGTGGTCGTCTTCGTTGGTGTCTTTATCGCCTACTGGAGCCAGGGATACCAGAGCAGGTACCACATCATGGAAGTCTTCGAAAAAGACGGGTGGCAAGGGAGGTATGAACACCTCACCCTCCTGCTCGGCGTCCTCGACTCCAGCCGCATCCGGCGGCCGGACATCGCGCACCGATTCCGCCAGGCAGTGATGAACTGCGAACACGAGACATTGCTCGACCCCGACGAGTGGCGCAGGCTCAAGAGCCTCGTGCTCGAAGGGACGAGCGGCGACCAGCGCGCTCGTCTTGAGTGGGTCCTCGAAAAGGCCCGCTCTGAGCTGGTGGCTGATGGCCACAAGCTCCTGGGCGAGGACATCAACGAGGCAGCAGCTGGCGCCACTGTCACGCACCTCAACGGGCATCGGAACGGTCAGGGCAGCTGATCGTACGGGGGCGGCCGAAGACAACGCATTCGACCGTCCTCACTCTCCTTTTTCAAAAAACTTTTATATATGAACCAAGCAAAGCAACGTGTACAACACTTTTTTGACAAGCCCGTGGTGCAGGCGGTATTGATGCTGGCGATTTTTATTTCGTCCGCTGCCGTTGCTCTAGAATTTTTTTATCCTGGAATCGTACACAGTCACGATGCTGTATTTCATGTCGTGGAATACATCGTGTTGCCCATCTTCACACTTGAATATGCTTTGCGTTTGTGGGCCGCACCAAAACGCCTAGCTTTCATGCGCAAACCCTTCAATGTGATCGACTTACTGGCGATTGTACCGAGCTATATTGAAATCATTTTGTCGCTCACGCCAGCAGCAAGCGCTTTGCGGGCACTGCGCTTAGTGCGTCTTTTGCGATTCACTCGGCTGTTGCGCATCTTCAAACTTTTTAGATACAAAACATTTTTTAATGATGTCTTTCATTACCAAGACACCATCGTTCAATCTATCACTCCAATCATTCTGACACTGAGCGGACTCAAACTTGGCATACTCTTTTTGGAGAGCCGCGGGTGGTGGGTAAGCGATACCAACTTAGGTGAACTGTTCGCGATTATTGGTTTTGCGCTCGGTATTATTTTGTCGCAAAAAATTGGAACGACCTACGATAAATTTACACAGGTTGAAGAAACATCGGTGCGTATCTATAGCACGCTCACCACACTACACACCATCATACCGAGCCCGATCTATGCGCAGTGGGCAAAAACGTTCTTACATCTTTTGGAACGCACAGCAGATGCGAATCATGCACAACTCTCAGTACACACTCACGCCATTTTTACTGAAATTAAAAAAATTGAACCGCAGCCGTCTGAGCTCACCATCCTATTTAACAGTTTCAACAACGACGTACATTTCTGCCTGAGCAAGGCGCAGCACCTCACGCCAAAAGCCTATGACACGCTCCTCCATCAATCTACGGTGTCCTATCTTCTGCTCATCTCTATATTCCTCCCTGGCATCACCGGCCTCATCTCCGTACTCATTGCAACATACATCCTCTACGGCATGTACCGCGTCACGCAAGATCTCGACTCAATCGTTGGCGGTGATTACAAACTTATTAATATTCACTTAACCGAATTACGTCAGCTTGCTGCTGGCACAGAATCACACCTATGAAAAAATCTTCAAAACGTACTGCAACAAAAAAATCTCTTCCTCGCATCCTCGTCCTGTTTTGCGGCGGAACGATCGTCATGCGCACCGACGCACACGGAACGCTGCAAATGCAAAGCCGCGTGGAAGCAGTAAATGCGTTACTTGAATTAGAGCCAAAATTGCACAATCTTGCCCGTCTTTCTGTTCGCTATATTGCGAATATTGATAGCAGCAATATCGAACCGGCGCATTGGGACACGATTGCTCAAGCCATTCAAGAATCGTACAACGATTACGATGGCTTTGTGATCACTCATGGCACGAACACTCTGGGCTATACCGCGAGCGCACTTTCGTTTGCACTCCCGAAGATCGGCAAACCTGTCGTCATCACTGGTGCGCAAATTCCTGGATACAAAATTGAAACTGATGGTCGCAGAAATTTTGTGAACGCTGTTCGTGTTGCGCTGCTCGATATCGCTGGAGTCATGGCAGTGTTTGATGAAGAAATTATACTCGGAGCGAGAGCGTCGAAAGTGTCTGAATCTAAACTCGATGCATTTGAAACAATCAACGGCGAAGATCTTGGAGAAATTCGCACACACATTCGCTTACATCCAGACCACGCACGGCGCCATGCAGAGCCGCTGCAGATTATGACAGGGTTTAATCCACGAGTTGCTGTGGTGACACTCACGCCGGGTTTTACACCATCAATACTGGAGCACCTCATCTCCACAGGCATTCATGGAATCATATTACGAGGCTATGGTCCTGGGGATGTGCCGTATGCACTACTCCCTGCCCTCAAAAAAGCTCAGCGCGCAAAAATTCCTGTCGTTATGACTACGCAATGTATTGAGGGTGTTACAGCAATGCACATGAATGATGTTGGACAACAAGCACTCAATGCAGGAGTCATTCAAGCATTTAATATCAGCTTAGAAGCAGCTGTCACAAAACTCATGTGGTTGCTTCCACGTTACAACACCGTTGAAGAAATCAAAACGCAACTCCATACAAACTATTGCGGTGAAATCACAACCAATTAAACAGAGCGAGAACTCAGAGATTTAATCTCAGAGATTGGAACACAGAGATTAAATCTCTGTGTTTTTCTTCAAAATCACAACGAATTCATTTTGAGAGATGATTACATACCCTTGAGTTTGTAGAAATTGAATTTGCGCTGCGTAATCTGTGGTGTCGTTTTTCAAAAATGGCGTTGGTGGAAGCACCCAGTACTCATATGAAAGCATGTCGACTTTCCCTGGGCTACCTGCGGGCAACTTCACTTCATCAGGCCAGCGAAAAATCTGCTGGCGCGCCGAGAGTTGTGGCGCGTATCCTTCTGCAGCTACAACTGAAGCATCAGCAGGAATGATTTTTACCGCATCCCAAAATACAACTCTACGATGGTGTGTATTCGCAAAGTCGCGTACAACTGCCTGTGGAATAGTGTGCAGGTAGTACAACTTATTCCAACCTGATACCATCAGCAGACCAAAAACCACGACCACCAGAGCGAGAGGAAGAACGCGTTGCGTGAGTGAGTGCGCGCGATAGCGCAGAATGAGCACGAGCGCGACAATACCAACAACAACATAAAACGGAACAGCCGCACCGTAATGATAAAACGGGCTCTGAATGCTTGGCGATGAATTCAAAATACGCTCGGCATATTCACCGATGATGTTCAGTGGAAGCGCAAAGAAGCCAATGACGTCGATCCCAAAAAAATGTTGGTAGAGATACAAGTGTGCATCAGTGAACAAGTTCAGCGAAGAAAAAAATTCGTACACGTTACCTGTGTGGAGCACATCCACAGAAGAGTTTTTCAGCTGCGTGTACATCCCTGTATACATCGGGTTAAAGCGACTCGAGAAATGGTGAAGAATAAGTGCGTAGATCACAGAAATGCCAGTCATGCTTGCTGCCCAGATGCTGAATTTTTTTCGCAACACGCGATCTTTACTCCAAAGGAATACATGCACGACAAGTTGGACACTTGCTGCAACAATAAACAACCACTGATCTTCTTTTGAGAGCATCCACAGCAGGGTTGAGATGGTTGCGATGATGAGAGAGAGCCTGTCGCGTCGGCGAACGTAGCGGGCAAGAGCGTAAAGCACTACACTCAGAAGCGCAGGCACCAAAAATTTTTCGTGAAAATAAAACCCGACAGACGCTTGTGTAAATGGATGGATGAAAATAAATGCGGCGCTAAACACAGCAACCCATGGAGATTTTTTGCCGGTGATTTCACGTACTGCAAGCGCAAGCATCACGCTTGGGATTGCAATCAACAAAAATGGAGAAAGTGTTGCGAGGAAAAATCCGTGCATCCCACGCAACAGCCAATACAGCGGTGAAAGAAGAGCGATGGCAAAATGTTGGTGGTCGAGAAACAAGCTTGTGAACTGACGTACTGTTGAAACTGGTGCAGTGAAACGCGAAAATTGAAACAACGCTTGGTCGAAAATGCCAAAGTCAAACGCGGTGGAAAGAAATGCACGATGGCGCAAAAATGCGAGCGCACTTGAGTATGCTGAGAGCACAAGTGTGAATGCGATTGCGAGCCTCCACTTTTGCGGTTCGCTCATCTGTATTTTTTTCTTGCACCACCCTCCTATTGCAGCACACGACGGTGCGAGCACCCAAGCGAGCGAGAGACTGAATGCAGCGCCCCAGAGCACACGCAACCGTGGTTCTTGCGAGCCATGCCACAAAAACGCGGTGATACCTCTCCATTCTGGCGCATCGGGAAACTGGTGCGCGATGCGTTGCGAACAGAGTATCGCAATTACAATAACGAGCGGCAACCAAGCTCTACGCAACGTCACTCGCCCAAAAAACGCGATAAGAAAAATGGCAACAGCGATCACCGACCCGTATACAAGATTAATCTGCTCGTGCTTCCAAAAAAAGCTCAGCTGAAATGAAAATACCGAAAGTAGCGCTGCGACAAAAATATATTCAACGTATTTTTTAAGTGTAGAAAATTGCATCATCGTACTTGTAAAAATCCTGGCATGTGCGTGACACGCGAAGAAACTGTCGTCACGTTTTCAAACATGCGGCGTGCTTTTTCAAAGCGTCTGCGCGCGATGTTGCGCAGTTGTGTAAATGTGTATGAGCCATCGTACTTTGTCGCGGTTGTCCAAAATGCAACGCGCGGTTTTCCGTTTTTGCTCAAGCGATAAATATACGTTGCGGGCGATGTTGAGGAACGCAAAGTTTTGAGTACCATCGTTCCTGACTCGTGCGCGCCGTCATTGTCGTCGAGCACAAGAGAGTCGAGCTTGAGCGGTTGATCGACAACGCCATCATCATCCCCTCCCCAGTGCGTTGAGATGCTCCCAAAATCAACGCGGTACCACTCTGTTTCGTGCGGCATGCGCGCGAGCGAATATTGAAATGTTTCGCCGGTGCTATCCACAACGCGTACACGCAAAATGGTGTCGTCGCTGCTTCCACGCAATTCCATAAAAAGTGTCTGTGTGTTGCTTGGAAGTGCGAGCGAGGCTTGCAATGGCACGTAGCAATTGTCGTCACCAGTAAACGCGTACGAAAGTTTTACGTGCGTTGCGATGGTCACGTTCGCAGAAGTACACACCGCTCCGTTCACATTCCAAGAAAGATGTTCTGGTGCGGCAAGCTCTGTTGTCTGCGTCAGATCAATCCCCTTCACTTTTGTGTCGACTAAACGCTCTGTTAAAAAGAGGTGAAGAGCGGCAGCAGTTTTTGGTATGTAATCAGCGTTAAACAAACCGAAGTTGTTTTCTTGATCTGAAGCGTCTGTGCCAGCGTCAATCATGCTGTACCAAAATATTTTTTGCACATGCGCTGAAGAAAGTGCGATGACGTATGCGCGAGCAAGATATTGCGCCTGCTCTTTTTGCGTGAGCCCATCATCGTGCGTTGGGTATCCAAATTCGGTAAACCAGATCGGCATCTCTTCAAAATCGTGAAGCTCAAGCTCAGCAACAAGATTTTGAATGTCGACAGCAAGGGTATTCAAACCATCTTGGATTTCTTCTGGCTGATACGTAAATGTGTCGCCGATCACTCGATACGGATGGATAGCAATTGCATCAATGCTCTCTGAATTGAGATGCGGCAACACTTCTCTCAGGAAGGAGGTGTCGGCACCAGCCAATCCACCGAGAATAATTTTTGCGCTCGGGTCTGCTTCGCGAATCGCGTCGCGCGCTGCCTGCACCATATACACATAATCAACGCTGTCGCCGGTAAAAAAATTTTGGTGGTTGGGCTCATTCCAAATTTCCCACGCCTCAACTTTGCCTGCATAGCGTGTTGCAACTGCACTCACATACTCTTGCCACGCATTGAGGTCGGGCACATCATGCTCGCTCGATGCCGCCCACACACTGCTATAGGTGAGTAAGCCATCGACCACAATTCCAGCCTCTGTGTATGCGTCGATTGCAGCATCAGGAATGCTCCACTCAAAATCATCGTCAGACGGTTCAATGGTATTCCACGAAAATTCTTCACGTGCGCTCATGATGCCGTGCGCTTTTGCAGTTGCCAGCACACTTTCCCACTCTGATTGCGGAACACGTTGCATCAAATGAATGTTTGCGCCAAAAGTATCAGCAGAAATTGTTTGCGCATGAAGTGTGAATGGAAAAAAAAGAATGACCGAAAGCAAAAATTTCTTCATACCACTGCATACACACGCACGACGTGATTACGCTTTGTGATTGTGTTTTCTAGTTTCAGACGCGGGTGTTCGGGCAGCGGAAACATGTGGCTCACGATGCGTGTTCCCGATGTACATTCTGCGACAATTTTTTCAACGATGCGCGGCATAAGTTCCGTGACCCAAAATCCAACAACGACATTGGCATCTTTCAACGGATATGCAAACATGTCACCGCGCAGAATCTGTACACGCTTTCGCAAAAAAAGAGAACGGAGATGCCCTGCTACAACGAGGAGTTGTTCTTGTTCAATACCAATGCAGCGCACATTTTTTATTTTGCGTGCAAGGCCAATTAAAATTGTGCCTGTGCCACAACCGAGATCAATGACTGTGTCGCCCGTCTGCACAGCGCCGCTACGTGCTATCATGCGCACAACAGTTGGCGTTGTGGGAACAAACGGTAATTGCTTTTTTCGATAGATGACCAAAAAAAGCATAGTGAACAAAATGCGAAAGCAGTACACAATGAGTCCGATCTGAACGATGAACAGAATTGAAACGAGGATTGTTTTGAGCATAGGAGTAGTATAGCAAAAAGGTCTGTTTTGGGCTTGACTTTTACGCGATCTTCGTATATAAGCCTTCTATGAATGACCTACGATTCCCCTCAAAAGAGGGCTCTCAAAAAGAGTTGATTATGCAGTACATGCCCTTGGTCAAAAAAATTGCGAAGATGTACATAAGACGACTACCAGAGCATGTACATATAGAAGATCTGATTTCTGCGGGCTATGTTGGGCTTGTTGAAGCAGCCGAAAGATATAGACCGGAGCATGGTAGTAATTTTGCAACATTTGCGACATGGCGGATCCGAGGAGCAATGATTGATCTTGTGCGCACCGAAGACCACCTTTCGCGTGGAGAGCGTCAATTCCTCAAGGATGCTCAAGATGTCGAGAGAGGATTAATGCTTAGAGGCATAAAGCCTACAGACTCAGAAATAGCACAAGAGCTTGGTATGGATGTAGAAAAATACCAACAACTGCGTGATGCTACGAATCGATCATTTCAATCTTTAGACGCACCATCATCAGATGATAACGAACAAGCAAAAATGGAAATACCCGACCCCTCTGCGGTCAGTCCAGAAAAAGCGGCTCGATATGCGGAGATTTCAGACGCTATGAAAGAAAAATTAGGAGAGTTAACCGGCACAAAACGAATAGTCATGGATGCCTTGCTTGATGACGCAACAGCAGCCGAGATAGCTGCAGAGGTTGGCGTACTGCCCCCACGCATATCTCAAATAGCCACAGAGTTTAGAGACAGCGTAGAAAAACGGGTGCATTTTGGGCCCGGGATACGACATCGTAGATAACGCTCCTGTTGCATTTTTGAAAGAGTTTTGCTAGACTCCTCTCTGCATTTGGTGGCTGTAGCTCAGTTGGTTAGAGCATCGGTTTGTGGTACCGGGGGTCGAGGGTTCAAATCCCTTCAGCCACCCATCAAAAAATAAAATCTCGAGCTCGTCTCGGGATTTTATTTTTGACTTGAGTAGTTGAAAGGGATTTGAAGGGTTGAAAAAAGGGTGCCGGTGTCACGCTTTTTTCAACCCAGGCTGCGAAGGAGATTCAAGCGGGAACCACGAAGTGGTCGCGAGAATCGGGTGAGCAGAAATCCCTCTAGCCACCCACTTTCCAACCACGATCTGGAAACAAATCCAGATTCGATAAAACTCCTCGCTCAAAACGGGGGTTTTATTTTATATCGTGGCTACACGTGCCTTGCAAAAATACGTGAGCTGTATTAGGGTGCATGCAGTATGAATTATTCACTCTTAGCAAAAGGATTCTTCTTTGCCTTTACGTTCCCCACGGAAGGCTGCCTTTGAGTGTCTATAAAAAAACGACATGAAGAAAGCCCCTTCCGTGGGGCTTTCTTCATTGTCTAAAAAAACTTACACTTACATCAACATGAATCCATTACAGAGAAAAGAATATACCATCACAAGCGAGAAAGAAAAACTTCTGCTCGATACTCTCCAAAAACGAACTGACACTGAGGCGAAACGCTTGCTTTCCTATCTCGCACTCCCCGATCTTACTCGCACACCTCACAGTCCGCTCTATGCTGTTGTGCAACGCCTTCTCTCTCTTCCAACGCTGAAAGATTTTGATCTCATCACCATTCCAGAAATCATTCCTTCGAGCGAAGTTTTTGATTTGTTCAACTTCCCAAAAGATCATCCTGCACGCACGAGCAGCGACAGCTATTATGTTGAAGGTGGCTACATTCTGCGACCGCACCCGAGTGTGATGTGGAAGTACTATCTCGACTTGCCCGAGGTACAACAGAAGCTCGAAGAAAATGGTCGGCTTGGGGTGATGTGCTATGGCAAAGTGTATCGTCGTGACGAAATCGATTGGCAGCATTCAAACGTGCTTCATCAAATTGATGGGCTCTACATCGTACGCAAAGATATTCAGAACGTCGTGCAACAAGATCTTGAGGCTGTCTTACTCGAAGTTGCCGAATCCTTATTCGGTAAAAATCTCAAATCACGTTTCAGCGTTGACCACTTCCCATACACTGATCCAAGTATTGAAATGGTGATTTCATGGCGCGACCAATGGGTAGAAATACTCGGCAGCGGCATTCCTCATCCGCAAGTTATCAAAAATCTTGGGCTTGATCCCGAAGTCTACACTGGTTGGGCGTTTGGATTCGGCGCCGACCGCTTAGCTATGCTCAAGATGCAGATTCCTGACATCCGTTTGCTGCGCTCAACAGATGAACGTGTCACACGACAACTCACAAATATCGACAACGTGTATGAGCCAGTGAGTAAATATCCCCCAGTCGTTCGAGATATCTCATTCGTCGTTACGGATAGCGAACTCAATATCAACCAATACTACGAAATGATCCGTGAAGTTGTGGGCGACGAATATGTTGAGGAAGTAAAATTCCTCGATGAGTACCGTAATGCAGAACGTTGGGGCGAAGGACGCACAAGCTACACTATTCGTATTGTGTATCGAAACCTTGAGCGAACGCTTACGAACGAAGAGGTTGATGCGCTCCACTCAAAGCTCATGACAGAAACTGAGCAACGCTATAAAGCTGCAATTCGAAAGTAATTAAGAGACCATAAAACTCCTCGCGTATACGGAGAGTTTTATTTTGTCACAACTGCTATCAATTCTTTTTTAGAGCATTGTATATAACCCCACTACCTTTGCCCTGAATATGGAGCAGCTTCTTAGCAACCAACTGTTCTAGATCTTTCTTTAACGTTGGGCGTTTCAACTCTGGTAACAACTCCGCAATCTGACCAATTGATAATGGGTGACTCGCTGTACGGAGTACGTGCATAATCCGTTCGGTACGTTGCATGCTATTCAATTTTGTCGTCTGTTGTGTGAGCGGTACAGATTTACCTTGAAGAATTTCCAATACCTTCTGTTCGGTGCTCAATAATTCCTGACCAACAAACTTCACGAAGAGAGAATCGTCTTTTGTACTGTCTGTTTCTTCAAGCGTTTCAATATATCTGCGCCGATGCGCATGTTGAATAATGCATGGGTAATACCCATCACGCATCAGCATGAGGTTCATAAGCAAACGTGACATACGACCGTTACCGTCGTCAAACGGATGAATCGAAACAAAACGGTAATGAAAAATGGCTGCGCGCTCAACAGGGTGCAATTGCTTCGAGGTACTGAGCCGCTTCACCAGCTCTTCCATCTCGTCACGTACATGCAGTGGATTAACATATTTATGAATTTTTCCTGACAAGGTTAGCACGTGATTTGGTTGCTTTTTGTACTCACCAACATGAAGTGGTTTATGAATCAACTGCCCACGCGCATCCTTCGCAACAGTAAAATCCATACCCTTCATGAGAACGCCGTGCAATGATTTGATCAAGTGCTCAGTGATAGGTCGCTTTTGAGCAATAATATCTTGCAGATGGTCAATCGCTTCAGCATGATTTTTTGCTTCCAAGTAATCCTGAAGTGGTTTGCCTTCGGATGTAAGACCTTCACGCAAAAAAAATGCAGTTTCACCCAACGTTAATGTATTCCCTTCGATGGCATTGGAATTGTATGTCCACTCAATACGCAACTGCTCTTGAAGGGTTTTTTGTATACCCGTATCAAATGGACGATGCTTATCTATATCTTTGCGAATCTGATCAATTTTTTGGAATATATGCATATATTGAGCCTTTGGATATTGTCTAAATCAATTATATCCAAAAATATCCAAATGGTCAAATGACACAGGAAACTGGTATCGAAAATCAGATCGCCTTTTCTTTGCGATCTTATTTTTCTTAAGCGCATCAAGCCTCCTCATCTCCTCTTCAAGCTCTTTTGGCGTAGGCATTCTCCCATTCTTATCTGCCATGCACTGCGTGACGCACGCTTGGCAGTCGTCAAAATCAAAACCGCCCTCAAAGTCAGCTTTAAAAACTCGTTCCTTAAATCGCTCTTTCTTTTTCATACTTTTTTAGGTTAAATATAAAATGCCCCCAAAATAATAGAGGGCGTCGCTGGGCATGGTAATAATACGAATCTATCTCTTGGCAAATCATACTCATCTTTTTCTGATATACTCCTTATATGGCCTGCATCTTTTGCGAAATCATTACCAAACAAGCTCCTGCGAGCATCGTCTACGAAGACGCTGACATTCTTGGCTTTATGGATATTCAGCCAATTCACAATGCACAGTGCATGCTCATTCCCAAAGAACACATTGACCATTTCACCGACATCCCTGAAGAGCTCGCTGGGAGAATGATGCAAATTGCTCAACGAATTGGCAAAAATATACTGAGAGAGTTTAAGCCGCAACGCATTGGGTATGTTGTGCACGGATATGGTGTTGCGCACGCGCACCTCGTTATCGTGCCCCAGCATCATGAAGAAGATATCACCTCACAACATCTTGCTGTCATTAAAGATGGCAAGATTTCATTCATTGCAGAGAATCTGCCTGTCGCTTCGCGCGAAGAGCTTGATGACTCTGCTGCAAAAATCTATGTCTGATACGAGCGTTGTTCAGCAGATTGCCGATCGTATTCTTACGACTTCTCTACCCTACCCTTTGCGTGTTGGAATCAACGGCGTGGACGGTTCTGGTAAGACAGTGTTTGCAAAGCAGTTAGTGGAAGCATTACAGGCAAGGACAGAAAGACAAATCATCACAGCGTCTATCGACAACTTTCACAATCCAAAAGCAGTGCGTTACCAAAAGGGGCGAGATTCGGCTGAGGGATTTTACGAGGATTCGTTTCAGTACGGCGCATTGAAAAGAATACTGCTTGATCCACTGGGAGTAAACGGAAATCGACGATATGCAACAGCTACCTTCGATCTACAAAATGACCGTGCAGTCGAACAAAAAGAAACCGCTGCCACCGATAACGCCATCCTGATCTTAGAGGGTATTTTCATCTTCCGTCCTGAGCTTGTAGGCTCATTCGATCTCAAAATCTACATCGATGTCCCATTTAAGGAAACACTGCATCGTATGTTAGCACGTGATACACAGAGCACAGATGAACACGCAGAAGCCACAAAACGCTTCCATACACGCTATAAAGCAGGACAGGAGCTATACATCAACACCGTTCATCCAAAAGAGATAAGTGACATAGTCATCGACAACACGGATTTCAATAATCCGAAGATCATAAACGGAATGTAAATCGTCGCATCATTCTTCTGCTTAAAAATAGTTCTCACTTCCTGTACGACGGCACCCCAATGGAATTCTCATAAAAGACTCTGTTTTTACAAAGCCTTTTTAATTCTAACTACTTATTGAAGTAAGGTCTTTACTTATTTCATTTTTTATACTAAACTTGAAATAAGATTATTCATAGTGCAATTCTATGCAATATACTGCTGGCAAAAAATCAACCCGTTTTTTTGGTAAGGAATATCAATATAACAGTTTTTCTCCTGCAATGATCAATACAGATTATGAGTGGGAAGATAGAAAAATTACCATGTTACTCGAAGAAGCAAATCGATTACTCGGAGAGCTTAACGCCTATTCTTTACTTGTACCTGATGTAGATTTTTTTATTCAAATGCACGTAATTAAGGAAGCAACACAGTCATCAAGAATTGAAGGAACGAAAACACAAGTCGACGAAGCTGTTTTACCTCAAGAAGAAGTCGACCCTGAGCGTCGTGATGATTGGAAAGAAGTCCAAAACTACATTAAGGCAATTAATTATGCAGTTGATAAATTAAAAAAACTACCCGTGAGTATGCGACTTGTTAGAGATACTCATCGTATCCTACTGTCCGGGGCACGAGGCAAACACAAGCAACCCGGTGAAGTGCGTAGCAGCCAAAATTGGATCGGCGGTAGTAGTTTGCGAGACGCTGCTTTCATTCCTCCTCATCCAGATGAATTGCCTACTGTACTGAGTGACCTAGAACATTTTTGGAACAACCAACCCGTTTTAGAAATCCCTATATTGATCAAAATTGGTATGAGCCATTATCAATTTGAAACAATTCATCCTTTTCTGGATGGTAACGGGCGTATTGGTCGGTTAATCATCACTCTTCAACTTGTAGATGCTGGTATTCTCAAAAAACCTACATTATATCTTTCTGATTTCTTTGAAAAACATCATGGCTCGTATTATGACGCGCTCACCAGAGTGAGAAATTCTCATGATATGGAGCACTGGCTAAAATTTTTCCTGTCTGGAGTGATCGAAACTGCTAAAGACGGCAAGGAAACATTTGAAAAAATTATTCAACTTCGATCAAAATACGAAAGTCGCATAATGACTTTTGGGCGGAGAGCAAAAACTGGCCAAGATTTATTATTTAAACTCTTTTCTGAACCTATTGTGAGTGTGAAGCAGGTGCAAAATTTATTGAATGTCTCATCATTCAACACAGCGAACCAGTTAGTACAAAAAATGGTGGAAAAGAAAATTCTTAAAGAAATCACTGGATTTTCCCGCAACAAACTTTTTGCGCTTTGGGAATACTTAGACTTGTTTAGAAAGTAGGATAGTTCTACCCTCCTTCACCAGACGACCCAAAAGGGATTAGAACCTCCATAATAGAAAGCTCTTTATTTTGTTCTGGTCTTGCCATTTTCCTTAATATGGTATATACTTAATTTAACTATATGCCATTTTTAGATAAAACAATCCAAAAACGCATTGAGCAAAAACTCAAACGTCTCAACGCTCTTCGTCCCCTTCCAAAATCTGCTGTACAAAAACTCCAACAGCAGTTTCAAATTGAGATGACGTATAACTCAAATAGTATCGAGGGCAATAGTTTAACGTTGAAAGAAACTTTTTTAGTTATCAACGAAGGCATCACAATAAAAGGCAAACCGCTCAAAGATCACCTTGAAGCAAAAGATCATACGGAAGCGCTAGAATGGCTATACAGCGAGATTCAAGCACATAGTCGCCATACGATTAGCGAGATGTTCATTAGAAACATTCATGCCCTCGTTGTTCACAACACAGACAAGGAGTGGGCTGGGCGCTATCGCAACAGCAATGTCATTATTGGCGGAGCAAAACATAACCCGCCAGACGCAATCGAAGTACCAAATTTAATGAACCAATTCGTACAGTGGATTCGTAAAAATCAAAAAATCTCTATCATCGAGTTGGCCGCTCTTGCTCATCATCGCTTAGTCCATATTCACCCGTTCTTTGATGGCAATGGCCGGACTGCTCGCCTGTTTATGAACGTACTCACCATGCAAAAAGGGTATCCGCTGGTCATTATTCTCAAAAATGATCGCAAAAAATATTACGATGTACTCGCTCAAGCAGATAATGAACATTATAAGCCGCTCGTCATCTTCATTGCTCAGGCCATTGAACGTTCACTCGACTTGTACTTAAAAGTATTGACACCAAGCCACCAGCCGCGAGAAAAATTCTACCCTCTTTCTGAGATTGCTCCAAAAACACCGTATAGCGCCAAATACCTCAATCTTCTTTTACGGCAAGGAAAACTTGAAGGTCACAAAGAAGGTCGTGATTGGGTCGTTAGTAAAGAGGCTATTGAACGATATCGAGACGGGAGAAAACGTAAGCGTTAACCAGAGTTATTTAGGCCACATTCCAAATACAGGCATTCGGCTGAGCACGATGTTAAAGAAAGTGATTTTCCGGTTATATCCGCCTCTGTGTTCGCCCTACAGACCGGACAATTATCATCCTCTTCTCCAACCGTGATCTGCATGTATTTTTTTGATGTGTTCTTTTTCATACTTTTGTAGGTTAAATATAAAACGCCCACAAAAGAATAGAGGGCGTCGCTGTTACGATAATAGCATGAATGTGCCTATTAAAACAGTAGTCTCTTGCGTTAGAGGGTTGAGAGCAGTTGGAGTAGTTAATGTCCTGTCGTGGAGTGATCCATCGCTTCAGCACCCACACCTTCTGCAACAGTGAGGACAACATCGGTGGTAAACACTTCGTTGTTTCTTTGAAACTGCGTAAATACTTTGTACTTCCCTGCTTCTGGGAATGTGACCATAAAATCCACTGTTCCGTCTTGTGTGTCGTTCGCTTCGTGCGCAGGATGAGTATGGATAAAATCCAATGTATCTTCTCGTAAAATAATCGCATGTCCAAGCGCTCCAAGATACTCTTGCAGATCTGTTACCGGCTGCCCATCGTGCACGAAAGCAAATGTCAGCATTGCTTCAGCGCCGGCAACAAGCGCTCCATGCGTATCAACTGTCACGGTGTATTCACCAAATGTTTTCGTGGTTTCTGTAGAGCCAATGTCGAGAGGAACGTATGTTGAACCAACGACAACATCTTCTGACAGAGTGATCGGCGACACTGCATCGCTGCTCAGCAAAAAGTCAGCAAAAATTCGATACTCGCCATCTGCGGGGAATGTGAGATCCGAGATAGTAAACTCTCCAGTCGCCTCATCATATATTGGATGGAGATGTTGAAAAAATTGCAAGTCTTCTCTCACCACAATGACATGCATGAGCTTGGTGTGCGTTAATACAAAATCCTTAAGCATATCTCCTTGATCATCAACAATAGAAAAGGAATACGCGATCGGGGTATTCGCTGCATACACTTCTTGTGCATTAGATTGTATACAATACAAACGATGGTTCTGCATAGGCTGCGTATGCGCAACAGAGGCATCATTCATACACAACGTTCCTACCACACTCTTTTTTTGTTGCAAATCGAATATGAACCCAACAAAAAGAACAAGTACTACTATGCCGATGGCGATACATATATTTTTCATAAAAAGTACAATGATACGCCTCTAGCGCAGTTGCGCCACGACAGATGTAAGAATGTTCCCACCTGACCATTTGTGTAGTTGAGTGCCGCTCGCATCGACTTGCACCAGTGTGTGTTGATACGTTACGCCATATTTCTTTTTGAGCTCTGTGTACGTCTCGTAATCGGTTTTCAGAATGGTGACTCCGGCCGGAATAGCATCCAGATGAGCGTTGATGTCACGATCAAGCGCTGCGCATGTTGGGCACCATGGAGCATGAAAAAACAACACCACCTTTCCAGATTCCGCTGCTGCTGTAAATCTGTCAGCGCTGTACTCAATATATTGCCCAGACAATAGCTGTGGAGCAGCATCCTGCATCTCTTCATCTGTATTGGTAAGAGTAGCGTCGGTATGTACGAGCTGCTGAGCCTGAACAGTATTGGTATCAATATTGACTACGCTCTCTGTAGTTGTGGTCATTTGGCAACTCGCTCCCATAAACATCACTGCACACAATATAAACAGAGCTGCTCCGTATGATGTACGATAGTGGTCAGGATATTGCATATGATAACATGTGTACAATTTTTATACTGTTGTATTGTACCATAACACTATGGCTCGCTGAACAATTATCTTTCTTAATGCAACTGACTTGCATTAAAAAGAGAACTGTGTTAGGCTGGAATTCTAAATGATACGATTATTGTTTTTATGAAAAAACCTCTACTGGCGACCCTTGGGATACTCGCCGTGACAACGCTCACTGGGTGCATTTCAACATTTTCCACAACTGATTCTGACACAACACAAGATGGTACGCTCAATGTTGTGGCATCTTTTTACCCCATGGCATACTTCGCCACACAGGTTGGTGGTGAGTTTGCGCATGTGACAAACTTAACCCCGGCAGGAGTGGAGCCACATGATCACGAACTCACTCCAGATCAAATTATCGCAATTCATAATAGCCAATTGTTGGTACTCAATGGCTCAGGCCTTGAACCGTGGAGCAATGATGTGTTGGCAGATGTTCCCTCGA
>JAHBAR020000012.1 GCA_018500015.2 Candidatus Kerfeldbacteria bacterium
CTGCGCGCACCTAGGGAACCCACACAGGTGTCACCCGCTGTGCGGCGACTATCCAAGCATGTCATTGCGAGGAGACACGTCACTCGCGAGTGACGTGTCGACGAAGCAATCTTGTTGTTAAGGATATAAAAACAACCGCCTGATCAGGCGGTTGTTTTTCTTTTTCTAGAGATGAATGTATCATCTGCAGAAAAAGCGGACAGGGGCGGCGGACCAGCATGGTGTTTCACATGCATGATGTCCGCCGCCCTTCTCCCTACCGGCGCCTGCCGTCAGTCCTCTCGGCGCGCGGTGCCTTCGAGAGTATCTGACCGGCCTCCTCAACGACGAACTCGACCAGTTGGTCGAGAGTGATTGTGGTCCCGGAGGCTACTAGCCAGTGAACGACGTTGCCGTCGCCGAACTGGTGGTAGTCCTCCTTCCACTTCACGTCGACCTCGCGGCCGTCGACCTCATCGTAGAAGGCACTCTGCAGCGTGGTCGAGAACTCCGTGAACAAGTCCACGTAGTTGCCCCCTTTCACCCAGAGCTCGTCGCCCTCGCTAATGTGGGCGACGAGGATGTCGGCGCGGTAGTACCGCTCCTTCTCCTCTGGAGTGCCCTCCGGAGGCTGGAGCGTGCTCCAGCACCGGTTGGCTTCGGCTTCGGTCGTCGCGTCCACGATGCGGATTGTCAAGCGGCGGTTCGCGCCGCTCACGATTTCGAAGGTGCGGAGCACGCACCGGTAGTGGATGGTAAGGTCAGAGGCGGAAGGGGGAGTAAAAGAAGACTTGGCCATGGTGGCCTCCTTAAGGGGTTTGACCCCTTAATGTAGGGAATTGTCGAATTGCAGAGACGCACAATGCGCCTCTCTGGCGTTCTTTGAAAACATCAAAAAACCTCAGAAAAGCACATACTTTTTTGAAAAGTATGACGAAGTAAGATAACAGAAAATGGGTGTTTTGTCAACCCAAGCTTCGCCCTGCACCCCTGCAGGAAAACGGTGTCGGCGCTCTCCGAGCTGCGCGCCGCACCTCTTGCTCACTGGCGTGGCCGCTTTCAGCGGACCAAGCCCACGCCAAGTTCCGCAGGTTTCCTGACAGAGGCACAGGGCTGCGCTGTGACAAAAGGACGGGAGAGGGTAGAAGAGAAATAGCCGCATACGTAAATTCCCTGTATCATTCTCCCATGGACATGGAACAGCGCGCATGGGAGGTTGAAGCGCAATCGCTTGCAGCTCTTCCAAGCGACGCGCGGAAACAAAAACAACAGAGCAACTCTGCGCGTCACATTGGCATTGATATTTTTTCTCATGCACGCCCTCGCGGTGTGTTGAAGTATGTGCCGACAGATTTTGTAGTGGAAGAAGAAAGTATCGACGGCGACATTGTGCGCATCGATGAGCCTGTGAGTTTTGAGGAGACGGCATATGGCCAACACATCGCGGCGCGTTTAACAAAATGCGGAATGTATTCAACGCTTCAGGCATCGCTGGAACTTTCTCATGCGCTGAATATTCCACTCGAGAATATTCATTACGCGGGAGTGAAAGACGGGCAGGCGACCACAGCACAACGACTTGTGATTGAAGGTGTGCAACTTGAAGCGCTCCAACAATTTCGCGACCCACGTTTTGTCATTGAATCTCTTCATCGCACTTCAGAAATTATTCGCCTTGGAGAACTTTCCGGCAACCACTTCTCAATTTTGGTGCGCACGACTCAAACCATCACACAGCAATGGCTTGATCACATGATTGCGTGGATCAATCAACATGGTGTGGTGAATTTTTATGGGCCGCAACGATTTTACGAACCGCGTTTGCTTTCGCACATCTTCGGACGCCTTATTTTTCAAGGGAAATATGACGAAGCTTTGAAAGCGCTCTTTCTGATGCCTTCCCAGTTCGAGCCGCGCGCGATTGCAAACGTGCGCAGTCGATTATCGGGTTGCTATGGTCGCTTTGATGACATGCGTCGCGTTATGAGCGCATTTCCATATTCCTTTGCTGTGGAGTTGCGCGCGCTTGATGCGATGCAATCTGGAAAAAATGCGATCGACACATTGAACGCAATTGGTGATCAAACGCACTACTGGGCACTCGCATACACGAGCTTGCTTGCCAACGAATTACTTTCCGAAATCGTGCTCAAGAAAAAACAGATGCCCGAAGAGTTGCCGCTTCTGCTCTCCACAACAAAGTGGACATGGGACACATACAAGAAGCAACTCTTCCGCGATAGCACGCAACAATACATCGACAACATCAAACCAATCGCCGCAATTCGCATGAGCAAAAGTCCGCGCGTGTCGACAGTCGTGCGCCCCGAAGGTTTGCGCGCAGTGAGCGTGCCTGAAGGCGTTGTGTTTGAATTCTCGCTTTCAAAAGGTGCGTACGCCACAACGCTCCTCTCGTACTTTTTTGACCTCGTGACTCCACCTCCGCTCATTGCCGGTATTTCGCATGAATGTGTTGATGTGAAAAAAGTTCTTGGCAGCGGCTCCCTCAAGCACATCACCTCCCACTTCCAACGCGAAATCGAGAGTGTGCAAAAGTTTCATGAACTTATTGTAGAAGAGTGAATGACATAAACAACAGAAGAGATTGCCACGTCGGCCTTGAGGCCTCCTCGCAATGATAAACCTTTTGCGTGTCATTGCGAGGAGACACGTCACTCGCGAGTGACGTGTCGACGAAGCAATCTTGTTGTTTTTATTCTCATTTTTTGTTATACTAAGGTTGAAATCACTCGAATTCATTATCTCTAATATTAGCCAAATATGCACATTTACTGGCACGGAATTTCTTGCGTCAAAATTCAGACAGGCGACGCTGTCTTTGTCTTCAATCCATACAGCGATTCCACAGGTCTTTCGATGCCAAAATTGAAGGCTGACGTTGTGGTGGTGAGCAACATGGAAAACGATGCGTGCAACAATATCGACCGCTTGCAAGGTGAACCATTCCGTATTACTGCGCCCGGTGAGTTTGAGGTGAAAGGGATGCACATTCGTGGTGTTGAGTATGGTGAGAATGACACGTTCTACATGCTCAAAGCTGAAGGGATGACGCTCGCTCATTTGGGCACCACAGGCATGCCGTTTTCTGATGAGCATCTGAGCTTGCTCGAAGGTGTTGATGTCGTCTTCCTTCCACTCAATTGTACTGAAGGCGTTGTGCCATCCAAGATGGTCGCAACCATCGAACCACGTGTCGTTGTTCCAATCATGTACAAAGCGGCGAAAGAAAAACTCAAGCTCCCAGAGTTCGATGCGTTTGCAAAAGATATGGGTTTGAAAAATGTGGAGCCAGAAGAAAAATTGTTACTCAAGCTCAAAGATTTGCCACAAGAAGAAACAAGCATTCGCGTGTTAAGTGTTGCTTAAGAAGATATGTCGCAACGCATTTCACAGCAACCCGAGCAATCCGCAACGCCACAAGAGCGGCGCAAATTTTGGATTCTTGTTGGACTGAGTGGGGTGCTCATTGTGTTGTTCTGGGTTGCGACTCTTCCGTTGAGCAGCGACTCCAACAATGGCCCTGCGGGCCCGGCAACGTTTTTTCAAAAAATTGGTCAGCAAATTTCACTCTCAGGTCTCATCTTTAAAAAAGCAGGTGAAGTGCAAAACACTCTAAATGATCCACAATGATATGACAGAAGAACATCAGAACATGCAAGCAAACGTCGGGAAACTGACTGACAGAAATATTGAACACGAAATGTCAGCATCGTACATCGATTACGCGATGTCGGTGATCGTTGGTCGTGCGCTCCCAGATGTACGCGATGGGATGAAGCCAGTGCATCGTCGTATTTTATACTCGATGTGGACGACAGGTTTGCGTGCTTCTGCAAAGTTCAAGAAGTCCGCAACTGTTGTCGGTGAAGTGCTCGGTAAATATCACCCGCATGGTGACACCGCTGTATACGATTCGTTGGTTCGCATGGCGCAAGATTTCTCCATGCGTTATCCGCTCATTTGGGGACAAGGAAACTTCGGTTCCATGGACGGTGATTCTGCTGCTGCCTATCGTTACACTGAAGCAAAGCTCGCTCGCATCTCCGACGAAATTCTTTCTGACATCGACAAAGAGACGGTCGACTTTATGCCAAACTACGACGGTGCGCACCAAGAACCAAAAGTGCTTCCAACGCGCATTCCGCAACTCTTGCTCAACGGTACCGTCGGTATCGCTGTTGGTATGGCGACTTCTGTGCCTCCACACAACCTTACCGAACTCTGCGACGCGCTCACTCATGTGATCGACAACCCAGAGGCTGACACCGAAGACCTCATGGAGTTTGTGAAAGGTCCTGATTTTCCAACCGGCGGCATCATTTACAACGCAAAAGATATTAAGCAAACCTACGCAACAGGTCGTGGTCCGATTGTGTGTCGCGGTAAAGCAGTGATTGAAGAGACCAAGCAAGGCATGTTCCAAATCATCGTCACCGAAATTCCATACATGGTGAACAAGGCGACGTTGATTGAAAAAATTGCCGAGCTCGTGCGCGATAAAAAAATCGAAGGCATTAAAGATCTGCGCGATGAATCTGACCGCGACGGTGTGCGCATTGTAATTGAGCTCAAGAAAGGCGCGTACCCACAAAAAATGCTTAACCGTTTGTACAAGCTCACGCAGTTGCAAACCACATTCCACGTCAACATGCTTGCGCTCGTCGATGGCATTCAACCTCGCGTGCTCACACTCAAGATGGTGCTCGAAGAGTTCATCAAGCATCGTGAAGATGTGGTGAAGCGTCGCACAGTGTACGAGCTCACACGCGCAGAGGAACGTGCACATATTTTGGAAGGTTTGGTGCTCGCGCTTGAAAAGATCGACGCAATTATTCAAACGATCAAAAAGTCGAAAGACAAAAACGAAGCGCGCGAAAACTTGATGAAGAAGTTCAAGATGACCGAGCGCCAAGCTGTGGCCATTCTCGAAATGCGCTTGCAAGCACTTGCAAACCTCGAACGTTTGCAGGTTGAAGAAGAGTTGAAAGAGAAGCACAAGCTCATTAAAGAGTTGAAAGCTCTGCTCGCTTCACGCAAGCTCATGCTTGGTGTCATCAAATCTGAAATCGAACAGATCAAAGAAAAATACGGCGATGAACGTCGCACTGAAGTGGTGAAGTCTGCTATCGGTGAATTCTCACAAGAAGATTTGATTCCAAAAGAGTCAACCGTTGTGATGATCACTACCGACGGCTACATTAAACGCTTACCACCAGACACATTCAAGAAGCAAAACCGCGGTGGCAAAGGTGTTGTTGGACTCACTACCAAAGAAGAAGATTCAGTGTCGGATATTTTTATCACCAACACGCATGCTGACTTGATGTTCTTCACCACGCGCGGCAGATTATTCCAACTCAAAGCGTACGAAGTGCCAGCAACATCGCGCACGGCAAAAGGTCAGGCGATTGTGAATTTCTTGCAACTCTCTTCTGAAGAGCGCTTGTCCGCGGTACTTTCTGTTGAAGATCTTCCAGCATACAAATACTTTGTGATGGTCACCAAGCAAGGTGTGATCAAAAAAACCGAGATCAAAGATTTTGCAAACGTGCGCAGCTCCGGCATCATCGCGCTCAAGATCAAACAAGGTGACGATCTCATGTGGGTGCAGCCATCAACTGGCACCGACGACATCGTGCTTGCATCCGACAATGGCCAAGCAATTCGTTTCAAAGAAACAGACATTCGCGCAATGGGCAGAGCGGCCGCTGGTGTGCGCGGTATGAAGCTCAAAGAAGGTGGAATGATCGCTGGTATGAGTTTGGTGTCCAAAGGCGGCAATGCAAACGACCAGTTGCTCACCATCATGGATCAAGGGTACGGCAAGCGCACCCCAGTGAAACAGTACAAGACGCAAAACCGCGGTGGCTCGGGTATCAAGATCGCCAAAGTCACGCCAAAAACAGGGCGCGTGATGGCAGCGATCGCTGTCCGCCCAGCCGATGAAGAGCGCGACATCGTGATGATCTCTGTAAATGGTCAGGTGATCCGCCTTCCACTTAAATCGATTTCCGTTCTTGGCCGCGCGACCCAAGGTGTCCGTCTGATGAAATTCAAAGATGGAGAGGATACTGTTGCTTCTGTGACATTGGTGTAAATAAAAATACGGGACTCGTCACCGATGCTTCCCTAGCCGTGCTCACAGTACATCATTGGCATGCTGATGTACTGCTGCGCTCCTGCTAGGGAACCCACATCGGTGCCGCCCGTTATTTTTATTTACACTGTTTGGATAATCGAAGCGAATTTGTGAGAGTTGAGAGAGGCTGAGCCAACAAGAAGACCGTCAACGTTGGTGATGTGCAAAATTTCCGCAGCGTTTTTTTCGTTTGCTGAGCCGCCGTAGAGAATGCGTGCGTGTGCTCCAACTATTTTGCGTATTGCTGCGTGTGTTGTTTCAATTTCCTCCGCGGTCGGTGTCACTCCTGTGCCGATTGCCCAGACAGGTTCATATGCGACTATCACTTTTGATGTATCGATGTTTTTTAATCCTTCCTTGAGTTGTTTTTTTACAACCGCGAGTGTCTCACCATTCTTTTTTTCTTCTGCACTTTCGCCAATGCAGTACACAGGAGTGATGCCAGCTTCAAGAGCGCGGAGCATTTTTTCATTGCAGAGTGCGTTTGTTTCATTGTGTTGCGCACGACGTTCTGAGTGTCCAACGATTGCGAACTTCACGCGCATGTCGACGAGTTGCTCAGCGGCGACATCGCCAGTGTACGCACCTTTGGAAAACGCTGACACATCTTGCGCGCCGAGCATCAACGGTTTTTCAAGTTGGCCGCGCACAACAGAGAGCAGGGGAAACGAAGGTGCGATCACAATATCCGCGTTTGAAGCTTCAACGCTCGGAAAAATCTCTTCCAAAAAAGGGACAACATCAACACTTGTCATGTTCATCTTCCAGTTAGCGATAATGAGCTTCTTCATACAGGGCTTGTCAAATAAGGGATTATATGGTATGATAAGTACCGATTTTTATTAGTATAACATTGATTGAGTTCTATGCCAGTTCCTCCAAAAAGACACAGCAAAGGCAAAACACGCCGCCGCCGTTCACATCACGCGATTTCTCCTGTCGCTTCAACGACTTGTCCGAAATGCGGATCAGCAATTAAGCCGCACTATGCGTGCCCATCATGCGGGTACTATCGTGGTCGCGATGTCATGAAAAAAGCTGCAAAGGTCGAAGCAAAAGTTGTCGCAAAGAAAGCCCCTCGCGCAAAGAAGACGACAAAAAAAGCGTCAAAGAAAACAGAGACCACTTCTGAGAAGAAGTAGCCTATGGCAAATCGCCACCTCGGCCGCACGATCGCGCTCCAAAGTTTGTTTGAATGGGATTTTCATCGTGGACAAAAGTCTATCGATGCCATCCTCGACCACCATATCGGTGTGTTCGAAGAAAAAAAATTCCACGACGGTGACTTTACGCGCGATCTTGTGCATCATGTGCTTGAGCTGCAAAGCGAGCTCGACACAATGATCACACACTACGCGCCCGATTGGCCTCTGCAAAACATTACGATTGTTGATCGCAATGCACTGCGCATTGGTCTCTATGAACTTCGCGTCGACACTGCAATCCCACCGAAAGTGGCAATCAACGAAGCGATCGAACTTGCCAAAACATTTGGCGGCGAAGCATCAGGAAAATTTGTGAATGGCGTTCTGGGCTCTGTCTATCGTGACATGGAGAAAGAACATCATCCCAAACTTTCCGCCCCAACCCCAACTCCCACTACTAATTAAATAGATGTTGGGCGTCGCATGTGAAACCCTCACACACGACGCGCGACATCCATAAGAACTATTTATGGACAAAGATCTCACAGCTCTCATGAACCGTTTGGAAGTCAAATTCACAAACGTCGATTTGTTGCGCCAAGCGTTGGTGCATCGTTCGTATTTAAACGAACATCGCGACTTTCCACTCGAACACAACGAGCGTCTTGAATTTTTGGGCGACGCTGTGCTTGAGCTTGTGGTCACCGAGCACCTCTATGACACGTATCCAAATCCAGAAGGTGAGCTCACCACGTGGCGAGCAAGCTTGGTAAACGCACAAATGTTGGCAATCATTGCAGAGCAGTTGGGAGTTGATGATTATCTCTACCTCTCACGCGGTGAGTCAAAAGAAGCTAAGAGCAAAGCGCGTCAAACTATTCTCGCAAACTGCATTGAAGCTATTATCGGAGCAATGTATTTAGATAAAGACTACGACACCGCGGCAACGTTTATTCATCGCGAAGTTATTTCTAAGTTGCCACATATTTTAAAATACCGCTTGTATCTTGATTCAAAGAGTCGTTTCCAAGAAATTGCACAAGAAGAAACCGGCATCACTCCAGTGTACCGCGTACTCAGCGAATCAGGCCCCGATCATTTGAAAGAATTTGTGATCGGTGTGTACCTTGACCAAGAAAAAGTTGCAGAAGGCATGGGCACCTCAAAACAAGAAGCTCAGATGCGGGCAGCAGAGGCGGCCATTACAGCCAAGGGCTGGTCAGAAAAATAAAGGAAAAGAAGCTGGCCGACAGCTTCTTTTTTTGCGTATTTTTGGTATACTTTGAGTCATGCGTTTAAACAAGCTTGTCCTTCAAGGATTCAAATCATTTGCTGACCGAACCGTCTTCGAGTTCACCAAAAATTTTACTGCAGTCGTTGGTCCCAACGGCTCGGGCAAATCAAATATTTCCGACGCGATCCGTTGGGTGCTCGGCGAGCAAAGCGTGAAGACGCTCCGCGGCAAAGAGTCGACCGATTTAATTTTTGGTGGCTCAGAAAGTTTGAGTAAGCTTGGCATGGCGCAGGTTGAGCTCTATCTCGATAACTCCGACCATACTGTTCCGGTGGAGTTTGAAGAGATTGTCATCTCACGCAAAATTTTCCGTGATGGAGAGTCGGAGTACCGAATGAACGGCGCGAAAGTCCGTTTGCAGGATATTATCATGATGCTGGCCAAAGCGCGCTTTGGCCAGAAGTCGTATGCGGTTATCGGACAGGGGATGATTACGCAGTTTTTAAACTCCACCCCTCAAGATCGCAAAATATTTTTTGATGAAGCCACAGGCGTTCGCGAATTCCAAATCAAGCGCGACCAAGCGATTAATAAGCTGATTCGTACAGAGGAGCATTTGGTGCAGTGCGAAACACTCATTACAGAGATTGATCCACATTTGAAGTCACTGACGCGCCAAGTCAAGCGTTTGGAAAAACGCGCTGAGGTTGAACAACAGTTAAGCGCAATTCAACTCGATTATTTTGGCTCACTCTGGCGCGATCTCGTTGCAGAGCAGCTTGTGCTTTCTACGCGCGCAAAAGAGATCGGCGTGCAAATTGCTGAAGTCGAAGGTCAGCTCACTGAAGTACAAAAACAGAGTGATATGCTGTCAGCCGGTGCATCGCGTGGCGAGCGCTATCAAGAATTGCAGAAAGAATTCAATGCAATTTTGGAAAAAAAGAGCGAGCTGCTGAAAGAGCAGGCGATCATGCGTGGTCGCTTGGAACTTGAGCACGAAAAACAAGGCAAGCTCAGTTTGTTATGGCTTGAGCGTAAAGAGTCAGAAGTGCAGAAAACTGTTGCTCGTTTTACGCAGGATGCAGAGTTGCTCAAAGAAGAAGAGCGTCGCGCTGCTGCCGCACTTGATCGCGCTGAGCGCAATTTGAAATCCATCGCTTCTGATTTTCGTGAAGAAGAGATGAGTGTGATCCAATTGCGTGAACAAATCGAACGCGAATCGCATGTGCTCACTGTCCCAGAGATTCAAGTGCGCTTGGAAGAGTTGCTCCGTGAACAAGAAGCGTTTCTCGCTGAGCTGCTCGAGACAAAATCACTCGATGCGTTTCATGATGTTCAGAAAAAAGCGAGAGCTATTACTACGCGTTTTGCAGATTTGTATGCAACAGTCAGCACCGACACTCGTGATGTCGTTGAAAGTCTGCGTGTGCAGATGCGCCAGAAAGAGCTTTCTATCGAACGCGCTATCGTCGAGCGTGAAGCAGCGCAAAAAGAGGTGAATACGTTACGCGTGGCTATTGAATCAGCACAAGCCAAAGCGCACTTTGTCCGCGAACAACTTGAGCGTGCGCAGGATGATCTTTCCCAAGTGGTTGCCGACCTCTCCGAGGCTCGTGCGCAAGAAGAAAATCACGATGCCGAAGCTCAGGCGCGCCAGATTGCTGAATCGGTTGCAGAGTATGATAAACAGATTCAGCATTTTGATCGCGAACTTTCCGGCGTTCGTCAATTGATTGATCAATTCAACCAAGAAGAAGAGGCAAAGAAAACACAACTGTTGAATTTACAATCTGAAATTCGATCATTCCAACGCAAGCTTACCACATTGCGCCAAGATATGAGCACAGTGGAAGTCAACCGCGCTCGTATTGAGACGCGTCAAGAAGATGTGAAACGCGAAATTGAGAGGGATGTTGTCGAGAGTGTCCGTGCAACAATCTACACATACACATCTACAGAAGTGGTTGATCGCGTCGCACTCAGCAATCAAGTGAATAATCTGAAGAAGCAGCTTGAACTCATTGGTAGTGTCGACGAGTCAATTGTGAAAGAATATGAAGAGACAAAGACGCGTTTTGATTTTCTCACCACGCAAACTACAGATTTACGTTCAGCAATTACTCAGCTTGAGCAGGTTATTGATGAGCTCGACACAACTATTCACGCACAGTTCCAAAAGAATTTTAAGAAAATTAACGAACTCTTCGGTCATTACTTTACTGTTCTTTTTAATGGTGGAAAAGCAAAACTTGAATTAATTACCGAAACAGAAAAAGATGAGGAGCAGGCCGTAGCAAGCAAACCACAGGAAGGTGAGCAGTCGGTTGCTGAAGAAAAAGCGATGGAGTTGATCGGCAAGAAAAAGAAGAAGCAAAAAATTGTTGCTGGCATTGATGTGCTTGCTTCACCACCAGCTAAGAAAATTGCGCATGTGAATGCTCTCTCTGGTGGCGAGAAGTCGCTTGTGGCTATCGCTCTGCTTTGTGCAATCATCGCTCACCATCCATCGCCATTTGTTGTGCTCGATGAGGTGGAGGCAGCGCTCGACGAAGAAAATTCTGAGAAGCTCGCAGGTATTATCAAGACACTCTCCGAATCAACTCAGATCATCATCATTACACACAACCGCGTGACCATGCGCATGGCCGATATTCTCTACGGTGTGACCATGGGTAAAGAAGGAAAGTCACATGTGCTCAGCGTTGAGCTCAAAGATGCCGAAAAAATAGCAGAGGCTGTGAACTCATAAATGGCACACTGTATAAAAAAAGTCCTGGCAAAGCCAGAGACTTTTTTATACCCTTCGGGCTTGTCCTTCGTCCTCGGGCTCTCTCGACGTAGCGTCCGCTACGCCTCGGTCGCCCTGCGGACTCCAGGACGGCGCATTGTGCTCATTTCTGAGTTCACAAATAACACTAACTTTCTTGCTTCTCAAGCAGTGAAAGTCCGAAGTAGGTGAAGACGATAGTGGAGTAGATGACGATGAGTTGAGAGACTAAAGCCACGACAACATCTGCGCCAACGTATTGTGCGACAGATTCTGTGATTGACCCCCAAAGCACATTCAGTATGTAGACACCAACGTTAAGAAGGATAAGTATGGAGGCGATGTTGAAGAAATATTTTTTTCCAAGCAACATGCTTTCTGAGAGGGAGTTCGCAATTGAAGGGTTGGATCGCACAATAATATATGGTGACGCAAATGCAAAGAAGACTGCTGCGATGATTCCTGGCACAATGAATAAAATCATTCCTGTCCCAATAATTGCCCCAGTCATGATGCTTACCAACAAGGCTTTTGGAAGAATGCGTAGCACACCAGTAGAGGTTGTTCGCATTGATTGAGGCTGATGTATACATACGTAGGTCACTATAATTGCCACCAACATGTCCATAAGTATGGAGAGTAAAAACAGGGCCACGTACCATGGATGTTGCTGAATAACAGAAAGAGTTGTGGATGGTTCTGTGCGTATAAGATCAAAAATCGCGACAATAGATTGCCCATCTAAAAATTGTACAAGGCGTGCAAACGCCGTAAGTACCAGCTGGCTCACAAAAGCTAGAATGAAAAATGTAGCAAATTGTTGTGTGAAGAGCGTCCATGCTCTATTAAAAAATATTCTCATGGAGCTAGTGTAGCACACATCAGGACGACGACACTTTAGGCGGAATGTTCTTCTTCTCTCCCTCCCAATGTCAAAAAGTTGTGCAGCTCTGGTGCCTGTTCAGGAAACCTGCGGAGCTGAGTGCGAGCTTGGTTCGCTTGAAAAGCGGTTGCACCAGTGAGCAAGAGGTGCCGCCTCCCGCAGGAGGAGGCGGACACCGTTTTCCTGACACAGGTACAGAGCGAGAGCTGGAGTTGACGTACACCCCCTCCTTTGATATAGTCTGTTGCGCCATCATCATGCTCACAATTTTGGCACATTAATCGAAATTCCATGTTAGTTATCCGTCTCGCGCGTATTGGTAGAAAAAATACCGCACAGTTCCGTGTCATTTTGCAAGAAAAGACACAATCTCCAAAATCTATTGCAAAAGAACAATTGGGTGTATACAACCCACTTGCAAAAGAACGCAAAGATCAGGTCAAGCTCAATGTTGAACGCATTAAATTCTGGCTTTCAAAAGGTGCTCAACCATCTGAAACCATGCACAACATGCTCGTAGAATTCGGCATCACCGAAGGAAAGAAAAAGCGCGTAGTACGTGGCAAGAAGAAAGAAGAGGCAAAAGCCTAAGCAATTGAGAGAAAAAATACCGCAATCGCGGTATTTTTGATATGTAGTTATAATGGATGCAATGCGTAGTCGTGGAGTTTGAGCACGACAGCGCATTCTGCGAATTTCTTAGCCTGAGGACGATGCTTCGGTTAGCGAAAGTCCGTACACCATCCAGAAGAGTGAAATACCAAACGGGAGCGACCAGAGATAGTGATCAAACCATGAGATGATGAAGAGTGCGAGCAATGCAAGGATGAATGGATTTGGAGCGTGGAGATTTTTTTTGAAAAAGAGAATGCATGGTGCGAGTAGGAGTGCGTACCATGCAACTACACCGTACAATCCAATTTCTTGCCAGATGAGTAAGGTAACGTTGTGTATGGGTTGGTAGCTATATGCGTCAATTTTTTTTCTATCGTGTGTGTATATGTAGTGTGTAGTTTCGCCAATGCCAATGCCCAACCAACCGTTATCACGAATAATCGTTTGTGTTTGGTCAAGGAAATCTTTGCGTTCTTCAATAGAGTTCTGTTCTAAGGCCGACGAGGCAAAGAGGCGTGTATACACAAGGTCGACATGTGTTGATACAAATGCGATTGGCACGAGAAGTAGACACAGCGCCGCGCCAAGCATAAGGCTGTTCCGTACCCTGTTAAAAAAACAGTAGCCAAGAAAAATAACAGAAGCAATAATAGCACCGATCCACGCTTGACGAGAGAGGGAAACGCAAAGCCCAGCACTTATTAAGATGAGCGACGCACCAGCGTATAGACGAGTGTTGCGTGTTTTAGTATATACAAACATCCAGAGCGCGCAGAGCAGTGAAACAACAAGTAAGCCACCGAGCATGTTTGGATGTCCAAGTGTTCCGTATGCACGCAAGATACGTTCACTTCCAACTTGGATCACTGCGCTACCAATTGTTGCTGGGGCATGGTCGACCATGCCAAAGCCCGGGAGCGCAACAATCTGTTGAGAAAAAAATTGCACAAGAGCTAGAGAGCTTTGCATAAGCCCAGAAACGATTACTCCCCACATCAGCCAGCTTTTGTGCAGTGTTGCATATGTACATGCAAGCGCAATCGCTATACCACGCACAGCGAGTGAAAAAACAGCAAAGAAACTCACTGATTGTAGAGAGCTGTTGTTAATAGAAAGGATAGCGATGAGTAAAAAAAGCGTTAATCCATAGGCTACAGATCGCGGACCACGAGCTCGAAACTCTCCAATGGTCATGGCACTCGAGAGCAAAAAAAGAGCAAGGATAATATCGTTTATGAAGAAAGAAAATGTTCCGTACTCAGAGTATTCAACACCGAGCATGCCCGGAAAGATGATGATGCGTGCTTGCCATGGAAGAAGGATGAGAAAAAGCGCGCCAAAAAAACTTGCGATATCTATGACCGAAAGTTTAGGGAGGTGGAAACGTGATGAGCGCGACATGAATCGTAAAAATGTTCTCGAACTGACTCTCGTGAATCGTGCGTATGTAACTTTAGAATAGCATCATTTAGCACCACAACGCCAGTTGGTTGCGCCTTGATGATTTCCTCAGGCATGTGCTGCATTTGCAGTCGTTTTACAAAGCGCTCGGGAGTAATTTTCTCGAAAAAATGTTTGAGCGTCTCTATGAGTATGGAGAGATGGACGATTCGACGAGACGTTGGTTGAACATATGGTGTGTGAGTGAAAAAACGTCGCGACCACTTTTGCGCCTTTGCCCATGTGGTAAATAGCTCGGGGTTGTAGAGCGGCATCATTTGCATGATCCAAAATGCATAATGGATGTCATCGCTTGCAATACGGTGGGAGCCAAGGTCAGTACATGCATCGGTGATGTAAAATGATGGACAGATCGCACGCGCTCTCTCGCATTCGCCCGGGCGGCGTTTTAGAATTTTAAGCAGTGCAGTGGTAAACAGTCGTGCAGTCCACAGATGGTTACGTTTTGCCACAACACAGAGATCCGTATCGCTGTTTGTGTGAGCGTTGCCCCAACCAAGCGTGTTGCAGAGCCATACCCCGCGCACTCCGGGCATCATGCTGAGTAAGCGAAAAATATTTTTGTCACGTTCAATTTTGGTTTCAGTGAGTATGTAGCTGTTATGACGACGTTCTGCTAGTGTTGTGCGTTGAGTGAGAGTGATGTACCCGTGTGTAATGGAAAGCGAGGATGATTTTCTAACAATCGTCTCAAGCAACGGAATCGTGACTTCATCTTCAGTGTAGAGTAGATAGCGATAGAGCTCAGTAAACGTTGGAGCAAAATCGCACGTGTCGAGATAGATCAGTGTTTGATGAATAGCTGTGTTCAGCGTCATACCAATTGTGATGTTGTGTAGTATTCTGTATTATAGAGCGCATGAACATTCTCGTCACGGGTGGAGCTGGATACATTGGATCGCATATTTGTCGTGCTCTTTTGGCATCGGGATATGCTGTGCACGCTCTTGATAATTTGTCTTCCGGTCATGCCGAAGTGGCTGTAGGCACATTGCATACTGTAGATTTGGGTGACGTTGTTGGTTTGCGTAATATATTTGCAGAATATCACATTGATGCAGTCGTGCACTGTGCAGGTCTCATTAATGTTGCTGATTCTATGCAGCATCCAGAGGTATATCGCACAGTCAATATTGAATATACAAAATCGTTGTTGGAGGAGATGGCGCGAGCCAATGTGCGTGATTTTGTTTTTTCTTCTTCGTGCGCTGTGTACGGTACGCCACAGCATCTGCCTGTTGATGAGGCGACACCGTTTCATCCTGAGAGCGTGTACGCTGAAACAAAAGTTGCTGCAGAAGAAATAATTCGCAACTCTGCAGAGATGTACGGTATGCGGTATGCGATATTGCGTTATTTTAATGCGTGCGGAGCTGCTGCTAACGGCTCTGCAGGTGAGTGGCATGATCCGGAAACGCACCTCATCCCAAACGTGATTCGTGCCGCAATGAGCCAACAACCGGTCATGATTTTTGGGAACGACTATCCAACGAGCGATGGTACATGTGTGCGTGATTATGTACATGTAGAAGATCTTGCTGACGCGCACGTTAAAGCGTTACAGTATATTGATAGCCATGTCGAACCTTTGATACTTAACCTTGGTTCGGGTCACGGGTATTCAAACGCTGAGATCGTTGCCGCTGTTGAAACAGAGCTTAAGACAAAAATTGTTGTGCAGTATGGGCCACGTCGCGTTGGCGATCCCGCATGCATTGAAGCGTCGAATGAAAAAGCGCGCATGCTGCTTGGCTGGCAACCGCGGCACGATCTAGCAAGTATCATTCGTACAGCTGTAGAGTGGGAAATAAAAAACAAGATTGCTTCGCTGCGCTCGCAATGACAACACTCTGTCATTGCGAGGAGACACGTTTACGTGTCGACGAAGTAATCTTGTTGTTTTTTACTTCTTCATTAATGGTTTGAGAAACTTACCAGTATAACTTCGAGCAACTTTTACAACATCTTCAGGGGTGCCTTGTGCGACAACTTCGCCACCAAGCGTACCACCTTCGGGGCCAAGATCAACGAGCCAATCAGCGCTCTTAATGATGTCGAGATTGTGCTCGATCACAAGCACGGTGTTTCCGGTTGCAACCAGTTGTTGCAACACATTGAGCAAGCGTTGCACATCGGCAAAGTGCAAGCCGGTTGTGGGTTCATCGAGAATATAAAGTGTCTTGCCTGTTGAGCGGCGTGAAAGTTCGGTTGCGAGTTTGATACGCTGGGCTTCACCGCCTGAGAGTGTTGTCGCGTTTTGACCGAGCTGCACATAGGTGAGGCCAACTTCAGCAAGGGTATCAAGTTTTTTGCCAATTGATGGCAACGATTGAAAAAATTCACGCCCTTCCTCGACAGTCATCGCAAGCACGTCAGCGATACTTTTTCCTTTGTAGTGGATTTCGAGCGCTTGTTGATTGTAGCGCTTGCCGTGGCACTCTTCGCATTCTACGTACACGTCAGGCAAGAAGTGCATCTCGATGCGGATCACTCCATCACCTTGGCATGTTTCGCAACGCCCACCTTTGACGTTGAACGAAAATCTGCCCGCTTTGTAGCCACGCATTTTTGCTTCAGGTACTTGTGTGTATAAATCGCGCACAGCAGTGAATACCCCGGTGTACGTTGCTGGGTTGGATCGAGGTGTGCGGCCGATAGGAGACTGATCGATAGTGATCACTTTGTCGATATGCTGCAACCCTTTAATCTCTTTGTGTTTGCCCGGTACATCTTTTGCATTGTAGAAATGTTGTGCTAGCGCTTTGCTCAAGATGTCGGTCATGAGTGTCGACTTTCCAGAACCTGAAACTCCAGTGATACAGGTGAGTGTGCCGAGTGGAACTTTGAGGTCGACGTTTTTGAGATTGAATTCAGATGCACCAAGCACTTCGAGCCATTTGCCATTGCCTTCGCGACGTTTTTTTGGCACCTCAATGCCTTCTTTACCCGCAAGATAGCGACCAGTGAGGGACTTGGAATCTTTTGCGAGTTCAGCTGGGCTGCCAGCAGCCACGATATTGCCGCCGTGTTTGCCAGCGCCAGGTCCCACGTCGACGACGTAGTCAGCGGCGCGGATAGTATCTTCATCGTGTTCAACTACAATAACGGTGTTTTGAAGATCGCGCAGTTTTTTGAGCGTTTCGATCAAGCGTTCGTTGTCGCGTTGATGCAAACCGATCGACGGTTCATCGAGAATATAGAGGACGCCAACAAGTGATGATCCGATTTGCGTCGCCAAGCGAATGCGCTGTGCCTCACCGCCCGAAAGCGTTGATGCGGCGCGGTCGAGTGTGAGGTAGGAGAGGCCTACATCTTGCAAAAATGAAATGCGAGCGAGGATTTCCTTGAGAATGACACGCGCAATAGCCTCTTCTTTTTTAGTGAGTGTGATGTGTGCGAAAAATGTACGCACGTCAGCAATTGAGCCCTGACAAACGTCCGCGATATTTTTATTGCGCACCGTGACTGCGAGTACTTCGGGTTTCAAACGACGGCCTTTACATTCAGGACAGGCAAACACGCGCATGTATCGCTCGATTTCTGAGCGCATGTATTCTGATTCGGTGTCTTTGTAGCGGCGTTCAAGGTTTGGAATCACGCCTTCATATGTCGTAATGAACGCTTGCACTTTGCCGGTGTACCCTGCTCCTGCATTGACGTCGTACTCAGCTGAGCCTGTGCCAAAGAGCACCATGTCGAGTTGTTTTTTGGTGAGATCTTTGACCGGGGTGTTGAGCGAGAAGCCGTTTGCTTTTGCCATCGCTTCAACAATGCGTGTCATCCATGATTGATTCGACGATGTGCGCGACCATGGACGAATTGCGCCTTGCGCGACCGACAAGCGTTTATTTGGAATGATGAGCTCGGGGTCAACTTCTAAGCGCGTACCTAAACCTGTACAACGTGCGCATGCGCCGTGTGGAGAGTTGAACGAAAAATTGCGTGGTTCGATCTCTTCAATGCTGAGATTACAAAAATGACAGGCGAGCGCTTCGGAAAGCAACGTGTCTTCTTCTTGTGCAGAGTCATGAACGATCATCACACCGTTACCGAGCTCAAGCGCAGTCTCTACAGATTCGTGCAAGCGTGTTTTGTCGACGTTTTCGCCAACGGTCATGCGATCGACGATAATGTCGATTGTATGCTTTTTGTGTTTATCAAGGCTGAGCTTATCCGCTTCATCAATAGTGTATATCAATCCGTCGACGCGTACGCGCACGTACCCGGATTTGCGCGACTGAGCGAACACCGCTTTGTGTTCGCCTTTCTGGTCGCGAATCACCGGAGCAACGAGCAGCACAGTTGTCCCTTTTGGCATTTTCAAAATCACATCCATGATCTGCTGCGGCGTTTGTTTTTGTACTTCGCGTCCGCAATTTGGACAATGCGGCACACCAATACGCGCAAAAAGTAAGCGCATGTAGTCATAAATTTCGGTCACCGTGCCAACAGTTGAGCGAGGATTGTGCGATGCAGTTTTTTGGTCGATCGAAATTGCAGGGGAGAGGCCATCGATTTGGTCAACATCTGGTTTGTCCATGAGCCCCAAGAATTGGCGAGCGTATGCAGAGAGGGATTCAACGTAGCGGCGTTGACCTTCGGCGTAGATGGTGTCGAATGCGAGTGATGATTTGCCTGAGCCAGAGAGCCCTGTGATGACTGTAAGCGTGTTGCGAGGAATTTCGAGCGAAACATTCTTCAAATTGTGCGCCCGAGCGCCTTTGATGCGAATGGAGTCAGACATATGCGAGGGAGTGTAAAAAGTAAAGGTCAGTGACACAGTGTACTGGAAAAAGCGCCTGTGGTCAACAGTTGTGCTGCGCTGGTATACTACCCGTATGATTGATCTTCGCGACCTCCCTCAAGCTCCTGGCGTTTACCGTTTTTATGACAAAAACGATCGTCTCTTATACATAGGAAAGGCAACTTCTTTGCGCTCCCGCGTGAGCTCGTATTTTCGTTCTTCAACAGCATTGACGTTGGCTAAGCAGCAAATGGTGCAACAGATAGTGCGCTTTGAATATACCGTTGTCACAAGTTCACATGAAGCGTTGCTGCTCGAAACGACGCTGATCAAAAAACACCAGCCGCCATACAACATCATCATGAAGGATGACAAAAATTACCAGTACATCCACATGACTTCTGACGCATTCCCGCGCCTTGAGACCATTCGTAAGCTTCCTGAGACAAAGTCAAAACGCACCGGGCAATATTTTGGCCCGTACACTTCGGGCCTATCAGTAAAACGCACACTGCGTTTGCTTAAGCGCATTTTCCGCTACTGTGACACACCACCTCAAGAGAAAAATGGGGAGCTCGTACTCCCAAAGCGTCCGTGTTTAGAATACCATACCGGCAGATGCTCAGGCGCATGCGCTGGAGAAGTGTCAGCGACTTCCTACCAGAAAACTATGCGCGAGATTCGTCACTTTTTTGCTGGCGACTACAAGCCAATTGCTGAGCGTTTGGAACATGAGATGAAAGAGGCAGCCGCTCACGAGCAATTTGAACGCGCCGCTCGATTGCGCGATCAGTGGCAATCCATTTTTCAATTGATGAAAGAGCAACACGTTGTGCTACCTCGTCGTGAAAGCGCCGATGTGTTTTCACTTGCGCGCTTGGATAGCGATGCAGCAGTCAACGTCTTTCTTGTGCGTAACGGCGTGCTTGTACATCAACAAATTTTCCGCGTGCGCAACACGCTTGAGCGCACTGAGCAAGAAATTCTTGACGCTGTACATGAGCAGTACATGATTGCTCACCCTGAGCCGCCAAAAAAAGTGTATTTGAGCTATGAGTCGCGACGCGGTGCATATCGCAAATTGCTCGACATGGGAGCGCGTAACGCTGAGGAGTTTTTGCGCGCGCAACTGCGACTCAATACTGATCGTGATGCGCGTGGCCGCATGCGTGTGCAGGCGCTTTCGAAAGTGCTAGGCATTCACCCCGACCGTTTGCGCCGCATCGAAGTGTACGACATCTCGCATCACCAAGGTGCATTCACCGTTGCCTCCATGGTTGTAGGTATTAACGGCATGCCCAAAAATTCCGAGTACCGACATTTCACCATTAAGACTGTGATGAAGGTCGACGACTTTGCTTCCATGCAAGAGGTAATGGATCGTCGTTTACGACATTTAAAAGAGTATGGCGCAGAAGGAAAAAACGAGTGGGATCGTCCAGATTTGATTGTGATCGACGGCGGCAAAGGTCAACTTTCCGCAGCACACGAAGTGTTTTGCATCCGTAAGTGCGACATTCCAATGATCTCGCTTGCCAAACGCGAAGAAGAAATTTTCCGAGTTGACAACCCTGAGCCAATCGTACTTCCGCGTCATTCTGAAGCGTTGCACTACTTACAAGAAATGCGCGATGAAGCGCATCGTTTTGCTATCACCTTTTATCGCAAAAAACACACGTCAGCAATGCGCGACGCGTGATTACATTTTTTCTTCAGCAGTCTCTTCTTTGATGATTTGCAGCAACTGCTCAACGATCTGAATTTGCGTTTTAATGTGTTGAAGGTGCTGTGAGTTTGAAGAAACGCTAGCCACATTTTTTTCGAGCTCCTGGGACTCTTGGAGTAATTTTTCTTCTTGAGCTTTTAATTGAGAGAGGTGTTGTGTGTTTGGGGCTATGGGTGGTGTGTCCGCGTGTCGAGGTTCTGCCAAACTCTTTGTGTTGCCTAGACGTGCCTCAATAGATCGCAATGTAAATAGGTGTTGTCGTAAGCGTGCTTGATAATTTTTTATATCTTGTCTGCGTGCTTCCTCAGAAAGACGGCTGTTCATTGCTATCTCAGCAGCATGTTGTTGAACAAGTGTTTCGATTTGCGTTGCCGCCTCTTCAAGTGTAGCGTCATCTTTTAAGTGCAGGGCTTGTAGAGCGTTATCGCGTAACAATTTGAGTTGATCGTTTTCCGCCTCATTCAGTGTGGCCACCTGTTGCGTGCTGCCACCTTCTTTTTCAATGGCTTGAGCAATCGCCGCAGGCTTATTGTGCGCAACATCATGTAGCAGTGCTTCAAATACTGCTCCTGACACAATTAAGTTTGCAAGAGCTTCAGGTAAAATGCCCGGCGAATTTTTTGCACTTTCGATAGCGCTTGTATATTGAGCGGTGATGGAGCGCAACATTTCCACAGATTGTGTAGCGTATGTTGTTGCAAGCCATTCAATATATTGCATGGCAGAAAGTGGAGCTCCGGTGGGCATTTGGTTTTCATCAAACGCATGAAAAATCACAGTATCAAAAGATCTCCCAAATGAGTTTTCGGCTTGTGACAAAATAGAGGGAAAGGAACCTTGATTCAGCATACGTGTGTAGAAGTATCTTACAACAACGCTAACACGCCGTACATACAGGCAATGCCGATGATAGAAAAGAGAATGGCTATTAAGTAGTATTCGCCAATAAGTAACATGGTGTGTTCAGGATGCTTTTTGAACGACTCTTTGATCTGAGCAATCGGTTCAATGCGTAGCATCTCTTGCGGCATGGTAAGCGCGTCAGCGCTCGTGATAGAAAGTGTCGGAGCCATCAGCGTCCCTGTTGTCTGTGCGGCAACTTTGCGTCGAGTTGTTTTTTTGGTACGAGAAGGCGCTGTAGATTTTTTGATCGCAGCTCTTTTTTTAGTTGAAGATTTTTTTTGTGTTGTACGTTGTGTTGGCATACCTCCGACAGTTGAATTGCAGTATACCAATCTCTGCGCACACAAGCAAATCAAACGCTTGCTTTTTCGCTATTTTTTAGTATAATGAAGTTCTCAGATTATTTGATTACTACTCAAAAATCACAATATGCTTCGTGTTGAAACCGCTGTGATTCCTGTTGCAGGGCTTGGTACTCGTTTCCTTCCCGTCTCTAAAGGTGTTGCAAAAGAACTCCTTCCAGTTATTGATAAACCTGTTATCCAATACATTGTTGAAGAGCTTGTCGCATCTGGCATTCGTCGTATTATTTTTGTTGTGAGCGATAACAAGCGTGAGGTATTGGAATATTTTCAAAAAGATGAGGCTCTTGAAGTGTATTTGACAGCAAAAGGAAAGATGAACGAATTAGCGAGCATTCAACATCTGCATGATATGGCGGAGTTTTTTGCCGTTGAGCAACACCAACCACTTGGTTTTGGTCATGCAGTGTTGCAGGCTCGTGATGTTGTTGGCAATACACCGTTTATTGTATGTGGCGGAGATGACATCATCGACGGCGATGTGCCGGCCGCACGTGAGTTGGTTGAAGTGTATGAGCGCAACGGCGGTGCTTCGGTTATTGGTGTGGTGCGTGTACCGGCGCATACTGTGAATCGCTACGGTATTGTCGCGCCTTTACATGATGGCTCTGATCGTACATTTCAAATTAAGGATGTGATCGAAAAACCAAGCGTTGAATCGGCTCCGTCAAATTGTGCTGCGGGTGGACGCTGGCTTGTTACGCCGGAAATTTTTGAATCGCTTGCGCGTATAGAGCCCGGAGCCGGCGGTGAGATTCAACTGACCGATGCGTTGAAGGACCTGTTGCAGACTCAACCAATGTATGCACACCAATATTCAGGTGTATACAGAGATTGTGGAAATAAAGTAGAATATATCAAAGCGATCATTGCCTTCGGTCGCAGGCACCCTGTGTTAGGTGCTGAGATTGAACAGTTCATCCATAGCGCATAATATAAAGTCAACAACTATGCGATCATACAAAAAATTTTTTCTTCTTCTCACCGCCGTTATGTTTCTGGGAGCAGGGTGTTTTGGTGGGAGTAATCTTGTAGCTCCGGAACCGGTGAAGTTGGTCATCTGGCAAATGTCTGATCCTGAGGAGGCGTTTAAGAGTACGATGGACGCATATACTGCAATATATCCGAATGTTTCTTTTGAGTATAAAACATTTACCCCGGAAGAATATGAAGTCGCGTTGCTAAACGCATGGGCAAAAGGCGAGGGGCCGGATATTTTTGAAACACCAAACTGGCGTTTAGGAAAGTATCGTGAATTTATCGCTCCAATGCCGGAACAAGCCTCATTTGTGATTGCGCAAAGCAAAAAAACGTTGGGCAAAACCACGACAACTCTTTCGCAACGAACTGTTATTTTTCCAACCATCTCTCAACTGCGTGAACGTTTTGTAGATGTCGTCACTGATGACATTGTGTATGATGAAGAGGTGTACGGAGTCCCATTTTCTGTGGATACACTCGCTCTCTATTACAACAGAGATGTCATGGCGCGCGGCCAAGTTGCAGTAGCGCCTACAACGTGGAACGAGCTTGTAGCTGCTGTCTCTGCGATCCGTAAAATTGACACTGATAAACGCATTGTATTACCCGCAGCCGCCTTAGGCACCGCTGATAATCTTCCATATTATTTTGATATTTTGTCTTTGCTCATGATACAAGGCGGCACAACATTGAGTGTTAATAATCGTATGACTATGTCGAGCGGCGATGAGCGTTCGTTGCCAGCTATTGAAGCTCTGGATTTTTTTACCAAATTTAGCAATCCCAAATGGCAAGTGTACACATGGAATGATCAACAGCCCAACGCTTTGGAAGCGTTCACACAAGATGCGCTTGCTTTCTACTTTGGATATTATTCCGATCTTCAGACCATCCAAGAACGCGCGCCAAATTTGAATTTTTACTATACAAAAGTTCCACAGACCGACCTCGACAATCCTATTAACTATGCTAATTACATGATTGAGTCGGTGCATGTGAACAGCAAGCATGTCAATCAGGCTTGGGATTTTATTGATTTTATGTCAACCCAAGAGCAAGTGATCAACTATCTTACAGTAACAAAGAAAGTGCCCGCACTCCGTTCGCTGGTTGCTCAAACGCAAACCGACCCAGTCATTGGCATTTTTGCTCAACAGGCGCTCACAGCACAATCGTGGTATCATGGTGTGCGCCCTGATACAGCGCAAACAGTTTTTGGGGATATGATACGCGCGGCTCAGGAAGGTATTATTCCGCTCAAAGAGGTTGTCACCACAACAAATTCTCAGCTACAATTGACTCTACAATAAATCATATGAAATTTCGATTGAGTCGATTCATTCTTCCCTCTGCCCTTATTGCAGCATGTATACTTGGCTTGCCGCAGACGGTGTATGCAGCCATTCTTTCGCTCCCCCCATGTATTGCCACCGGTAATTGTTTCAGTTGTGATTTGGTTGGATTGTTTGTTTCTATTGCAAACTTTATTTTACTCACCATTTCCGCAGTAGTTATTTTTGCTATTGCCTTCGGGGGGTTTATGTGGATTTACGCTGCAGGCAACACAGAAAAAGTCCAAAAAGGCATTCAAATTATACTTGGTGCCATCACAGGTTTGGTATTTGTGTTGTGTGGTTGGGTGATGGTCAATGTCACCATTGCGGCGATTATGGGGCAAACTGACTTTACAGCTGTCAAAATTTTTGGGAATGATTGGGAAAAACTGTGTCGCAGTGGTAATTCTTTTGCGGTTGTTTCTTCATGTAGCAATCAACCTGATGGGACCGCATGTAGTGGTGGGCCGTGCGGTGATGCGGCCGTGTGTGGGTGTTTTCAAGGAACTTGTTATAATGGTTGTGCTTACAATAATCACATAGTGTTCAATCCTGATGCTGAAGTAAACCTGCAGTTGTCGTGTGCATCATCATGTACAAACGGTGCCACAGAGACAGGCACATCTGGATTTTGCCCAACAGGGCAGGTATGTTGTGCATCTTATGTGACTACACCATAGGGTAGACTAACAGATTGCAAAAAATTATCTCATCATGTAGTCTTATGGCTATGAAATCACCTGTTGCACATATTTCTCGTGCTGTCTGTATCTCAGCCGCTCTTGCCATACCCTTTGTCACTGTGGCTCAGGTCACGCTCACAAACCCCCTCGGATCAAACGTAAATTCTGTTGATGACGTTCTTGCTAACATTATTAAAGTGTTTTTAGGTGTAGTTGGTGGCGTAACGCTGTTTATCTTTGTGTATGGTGGCATGATGATGCTTATGTCAGCAGGCAATCCTGAAAAAGTAAAAAAAGGACAGTCTGCCATGGTATGGGCTGCCCTTGGTTTACTGTTTATTTTTGGCAGTTACGGCCTCACCCAATTTATATTTGAACTTCTTGGTGGGTAAAGCTCAGCCGAGACTTACAAGAAAGTTGTTGAAGAATAGAATAATGCCCCAGGATGACATGATGATGAGTAGCCCAATAATGGTCCATCGTAGTGTTGCCATCCCTTTTTGAACACGTTCTTCACTGCCGGCCGCGGTCATAATCATCAGTCCTGAGTATATAATAAGGGCGAGGGTAATGGCTGCGAGAAGGCCCAACACATAAAAAATAATTTGAAAAATATACACATCCGGAGCGACTGTAGGCAGTGTGCTTTTTGATGCAAACGAACCTGTAGGGTCAAAAGCTGCCAAAACTGGATGCGCCACAATGATTGCGTACAGTGTTGCGGCTATTCGAATACTGTTCGTAAGGGGTTTTCCTCGCATACGGCAAATTTATGCATTAAAACCAATCAGCCGGTAGTGGTGTTTGTTGCAGTTCCAAATATAGTAGAGAGGTATACGACAATGCCCCATGATGCCATGATAATGAACAATCCAACTATAGTGTTTCGAATAATCCCTTGTGCTTTTTGTACTTTTTCTTCGCTACCGCTTGCAGTCATCCAAAGTAAACCAGCATAAATAATGAGGACAAGAGTGATGATGGCGAGTAAACCCAAAATGACATAAATAAATTGGAAGACGATATCAACTAGTGAGTTTTGACCAAAACCGACGGTAGCTGCATAGGTGTTTGTTGTTGAATTCAAGATACCTGTAGCAAGTGCCGGAGCCATTGGTACGGTCATTAAAACGATGCTGAGCATCAACTTCTTGAAATTCTTGAGAAGGTTCATAAGTGCTTCTTAATAAAGATTAAGATAAAATAAATTATTATTTGAACTATAGCATAAAACTTCTTGACAATCAAGTCCTTTCTTGAGATAATATATTGCAGAAGCTTTTGTATTCGCTTCTGTACTACTCTTTAAAGAGAAAGGAGGTGAAGACATGAAAACAGTATCCAAAATCGCAATGACAGCAGTGGGCTACGCAGCAGCACTGCCAGCATTCGCGCAAAACTATGGAGTGAACACGAACTTAACTATCAATGGTTACGGTTCCAACTCTCCTGAAACTATCGTTGTCAATTTGATTAACTGGGTTCTTGGCATCCTCGCTTTGATCGCAGTGATCCTCATCTTGGTGGGTGGTTTCAAATGGATGACTTCTGCAGGCAATGAAGAAAAAGCAGAAGGTGGAAAAAAGGTCATCATCTCTGCAATCATCGGTCTTTTGATCGTTATGGCTGCTTGGGGTATCTCCTTGTACGCTGTCAGCATCCTCGCGGGTGTTACAGGCACATCTACCTATTAATTTTCACTGCAGTGAAATCCCAAAAAAGAGCCTTCTGGCTCTTTTTTGTTAACAACAAGATTGCTTCGGAGCTCAAAGCTCCTCGCAATGACATGTCGAAGGTTTGTCATGAGCTCGAAGGCCGTAGGCCGACGAAGCAATCTTGTTTTGGTATACTATGTGTATGAAAAAATACGCGCCGGAAATTCTGTTAGGCTCGTTTGTTGCGTTGTGGGTGATTGTGTTGTGCGTTGTCGCTGCAATTCAGTACCATTTTTTTCTGTATGACGCGCTTGATTTGGGTATTTACACACAAGTGTTTTGGAATACGGTGCATGGTCGTCCGTTTGCATATACCTTTAATAATTATTCGTATCTCGCCGATCACCGTGAGTGGATCATCATTCTGCTTGCTCCCGTGTTTGCTCTTATTCAGCATCCGCTGACATTGGTGGTGATACAGATTGTTGCGCTCGCGAGCACGGTGATCCCACTTCGGGGTATTGTATTGCATGTATACGGCGAGAGCATAAAAGCACGCTATGCGGCTGCAGGAGTTGGTGCGTTGATGTTGTTGCACCCTGCAATACAGCATATGGCACTGTATGAATTTCACATACTCATTTTTGTGGTTCCGTTTTCTGCATTGGCATGGTATGCGTATGTGCGCAAAAAATATACGCAGATGATTGTGTGGACGGTGTTGTTACTTTGTGTGCGCGAAGATGTTGGATTCATGGTTGCGGGTATTGGTGCGTTGGCGTGTGTGCGAGCGCAGAATCGAGTCGAAAAAATACGCGCGGCTGTGTATGCAGTAGTTGGTTTAGCATGGAGTGTAGTGATGATAGGTGTTGGTGGGTATTTTTTCCCAAGCGGTTCTGAAAAATTTTTGGTATTTTATCCTCAGCTCGGTACGAGCATGAGTGATGCGGTGTACACGCTGTTCACTCAGCCATTGCAGGCATTCAGCCCGCTGTTTGCCTATGATCACGCGTGGATTCTGATTGTGTGTATTGCGAGTGTCGGTGCGTTGTGTCTATGGTCACCATGGTTTTTGCTCCCCGCAATTCCGCAACTTTTGTTGATGCTGCTCATTCCGAAAAATATGCTAAATAGCGTACTCCACACACATTATGCTGCGCCGATTGTTATCTGGTTAGTTATTGCAAGTGTATATGGGTGGAAAACAATGCGTAAGCGACTGCGTTCATCAATAGCATATGTGGTGACAGTGATTGCTTGCGTTGTTGTGGTGATGCATGGAGTGTTGCTCAGCGGCGTTGCATTTAGCATCGCGCGTGCAGCCGCGCACAGTACTGTGGTTGAACTTGTTTCAGCACACAGTGCGTTGGAACGCATCACATCGCAAGATCATGTGGTGGTTTCGCACACATTTGCCACAGCACTTTCAACGCGCGAATATGTGTACCCAATGTTGCAAGTGTTTACCGGTAAAGACCATTACGCGGAGAGTGTATACGACCTGCCTGATCGCGTCGATTGGATTGTGTTCGCTCCTCGAGATCTGATTGAGATGACTATAAATTTTCCGTTTAGTGATGTTGCCGGTGGATGGGCGCGAATTCAACAATTGATTGAAGAAAATAATTTGGTTGCGGTTGTCCGCACTCCTGATCTTGTGATGTACGGACGTGGTGAGGTGCATGCTCTAGAGCCTATTGCATACACTCAGCGTATAGACACTGAAATTTCGTTGCATACTCTTACACACTGTGGAACAGATAGTGCGCGTACATACTTGAGCTGCTCTCTCGCATCTCGTGCGGGAGATGAAGTCGGGAGTGTGCACGGAGTTGTGCAGTGGTTTGATGCGGAAGAACAGCGCGTTGCGACAGAGTGGATTCCGTTTGTGGATGGCCGTTTACAACCGTCACATCTGTGGTCTGCGGATGAAGAAACGACAATTATTTTTCCGTTGCGCACAGTTGAGAATGCGAGCGCGGCAACATTAACCCTTGTTCTTGTGCAAAAAGAAGAGGCAAAAGTATTTCTTTCGCATCATGCAGTTGACCTCAGCACCTTGCCACATGCAAGCGTTGATCTTACTCAGTTGCTTCTCCAGTAGTATTTCTTGGAATGCGGTAAATTGTCGCTTCATCGTCGTGATACGCTTCTACAAATCGAGGGTCAGCATCGAGCTTCGCCTTTAGCACTGGGTGCTCACTATCAACAAACACAAATCGTGCACGGAAATGGTCGGCGATAACGGGGTATATATCGCCCTCGTACGTGTTGAGTGTAATTTTTGCCCACTCCCAATACAAGTCAGGATTGTGCCGATACATAAATGTGGCATCGAGGCCAACGATGTAGTAGGGTTTTGTTGCATTATAAAATAAAAGAGGAAAAGTGCTCCAGTTGTCGTGAAAGACAATGTCACCTGCAGTTGCATGGGTTTGTAACCAACGCCCCGCATCAGCAAATAAACGTGTGTTAAGTCCGCTTTGGAGATACTCTTCGACTTTATGAATTTGCGACCACATAATAGATGTGGTGTTTACCAAAAAGCCGATAGAGCTGGCAATGATAATGGCACGTGCGCTTATACTATATGTGTTCCAACGTGAGAGCGCTTTTTGTGTAGCGTGCATGCACCAACGAATAACACCCGAGTCTGTGAGCACATATGCACTGGCAAGGAGCGACCATGGAATAAGATATTCGACATATCGACGCGACTTGAGAGTGAAGAGGAGAAAGAAAAAGCTCATGATGAGCGTTATCCACGAACCTTCTTTGAGTTTTCGCGCGTGCCAAAAAGCGAGTATAATGCTCACCACATAGATAATGGTGGACACAATCATCGAGCCGGCAAGATCACTAATGTTGTACGGGTACCACTCTCCACCAACGCCAATGGTGTCGGAGTAGTTTACAAAACCAATTTGAATAATTTGCTCCCAGTAAAAGCGAAAATGGTTGGGGAAAGAAGGATGAATCAACAACGCAGCAAAGGTGCCGGCACCAACAACAAGGAGTGGGGCACCAAGCATAAGCAACATCTTTTTATGAGGAAAGCGGCGTGCATGAATACGCACCATGAGTGTACGCACAACCACACAGACGATGCTTAAAATAGCCAGCAGCAAAAAACCGCCATACGACCACACAAAGAAAAATGCACAGAGTGCGAGTAGGCGGTAGTTGCGTTTGAGTATCAACATCAATCCGCTGATCATGAATATGAAGCCAACGGTGGTTGCTTTTGTGAGCAACATGCGGAATGAAAAATCCGGGTTGCACATGAGCAAAAGCGCGCAGAAAAATGCGATAGGTACTTTGTATTGACGCAACGCCAGATAAAATAGGGCGATGGTTGTTGATGCAAGGACAACAGTGGCAACTTTTGCGCCAATGATGTCGCCAAAAAGAAGTATCCACGGAATCAGGAATGCGTGATAGAGAAAATGATGGTCAACGTATGATTGTGTCAGCGTAGTAAATGCAAGCCATGGGAATTCTACGACCGGCCCTTTGTCGCGAATCATGAGCTCCGCCATCTTGATGTGATAAAACGAATCAGGATCAGCAAATACAGGTCCAGCGAGCATGTATGCATATACAATCATGGATATTGACCACAACACGAGCGCGCCAATGAGTGGGTGGCGCTTCCATGCAGCCACGCAAGAACGGTAAAACGTAAGCGCAGTATCAATATTTTTCATACAGAAATTCCCGCTACCAAGCATGGGACTAGCGGGAATTATTGCACGTGTATATTAAATTGTCATCTCCGCAGTCGACCTTAACACACGGTTAAAATTAGTCAAGAAATATATTGCGACACACTTTTTTATCAAAATATTGCTACGCGTTTTTGAGTTGTGCTTTGAACCAATCAACATTTGGAATTGGGGATGGGTCGATCTGACCAAGCATGGCGAGATAGAATGAAATCCAGCCGCCGAGTGTGAGTGCTTCTCCGAGTTGACCAAATTTTGTGGTGCTGTGTGTTGTGTATGTGATAGCGCGGAACCCTCTGCTTGTGAGCAGTTGTTCAGTCAATGCATAGCGCACTTGGTTGCGTGGATGATAGAGTGTGCTGTTGATGCCGATGAATGTTGCAAGTTGTGGAAGCGTGTGCGGAGCAACGAGCGCTTCGGTAAGATGGTGGTTTGCTTCGGGCAACGGAAAACGCACCGCAAACAATTTTCCGTTTTCGTTAATTTGATTGGTGACCGCATGCACAATGCCTTCGAGATGCTCACTCGAAAAAAGCACTGGGATGCGTTCAGCGCATTGCTCAGCAAGCATGAGCGCAGGATTGTGTTCGTTGAGATCTGTGCATACAGATTGTGCGTAGCGGATGCCAGCGACCACCTCTTCCATGTGTGTGGATGTGAGTTGCAGCAATCCTGCTGTGCTGAGCACGCCAGCTATACTCCCGATCGAATATCCAATGGCCATGCGAGGTTGGTTACTTGGGTTGAAGCGTGGCGTATAGACGTATGCTGGTACATTGTGTTGTTGTGCCCAGGAAGCGAGTGTTGCGCCAGTCGTGATGACAACGACATGCTGTGTGATGTTCAGGATTTTTTCTGCAGCAGCGAGCGTCTCTTCTGTTGTGCCGGAGTAGCTTGAGAGCACAACAAATGTGTGTGCATTCACAGAGGCTGGAATGGTGTAGTCGTTGATGATGGTCACTGGCACCTTGAGCTGATCCGCACATGCCGCGCGCACAACATCCATGCCAAGTGCAGAGCCGCCCATCGCAAAGCATGCGATGTGCGTGATGCCCTCAGCTTTTGGGACGTTTACTTTTGATGCTTCTGTCCACGCATCCATCACTTGTTGTTCAAACACAGCGATAGAGCCGCGCATATTTTGCGTGTCGAGCGCTGCGATGATTTCTGGAGTGAGTTGATGAGAAGAGAGAGCCATAGAGAGATTCAATAAATTGTATGCAGAGAGTGTAGCGTAGTCTTGAATAAAACAGAAGTTTAGCGTAGGCTAAAGAACGCTATGTCACATACTGCGGCTATTTTTGATATCGACGGTGTTATTGTGGACTCTGGTCCCATCCACCTTCAAGCATGGAAAGAGGTGCTGAAAAATCACGGCATCATCGCCGATGATATGGAGTTTCGTCGACTGTTTGGTATGCGTGATTCAGAGGTAATCCCGCGTCTTATTGAAAATAATAGCGATGAACAAGTGAAGGAATTCATGCGAGAAAAAAGCTTGGTCTTTAAAGGATTCATTACAAATATCGCTCGACCTATTCCGGGAGTTGTAGAATGCATTGAGCGCTTGCTTGCTCATGATATTCATCTCGCCTTTGCTTCTTTAGCTACGCCGGAAGAGATCGCGACGATTTTAAAAAAAGTTGGTCTTGAAGATCGTGTACCTGTGGTAGTGACTGGTGAGAATCCCATGCGTGATAAGCCAGCCCCTGATATTTTTTTGACCGCAGCGTATCGCATGGGCATTGAGCCTGAGAACATTGTGGTGTTTGAAGACGACATTGCCGGTGTTGAGGCGGCACGCATAGCAGGCGCAACAGCCATTGCTATTACCACTAGCTATGCGCCGGGTGAGCTCTCGCATGCCGATCTTGTGATTCAAGATTTTCTTGATCCAAAAATCTACCAGTTTTTCAATATGTAATTGAAAGAGTATGTCTGGACATTCCAAGTGGGCAACAATTAAACGCCAAAAAGCGGTGACTGATGCAAAAAAAAGTGCTTCCTTTACAAAGCTTGCGAAAAATATCTCTGTTGCCGCGCGCAATGGCAAAGATCCAAATATGAATTCAGCGCTTCGTGTTGCTATTGAAAAAGCTCGCGAAGGCAACATGCCCAAAGACAACATCGAGCGTGCTGTGCTCAAAGGTGCTGGCGAGCTTCCCGGAGTTACATATGAAGAAATTACGTATGAGGGGTATGCGCCGGGCGGTGTTGCAGTCATGATCGAATGCGTGACGGACAATACCAATCGCACTGTGCAAAATCTGCGCGCCATTTTTTCCGATCACGGTGGAGCGTTGGGCAGTGCAGGGAGCGTGAAATTTTTGTTCGATTACACTGGTGTGATTCGTGTGCCATTCGAAGATCAAAAAAAATCCATCGAAGATATTGAGTTACTTGCAATCGACGCTGGCGCTTCTGACATTCGCGCTGAAGAAGAGGGGATGACTATTCTTGTTTCAAAAGAGCAACTGCCAACATGTGTGAGCGCGCTTCAAAAAGAAGGTGTGACGATTGTTGAAAGTGGAGTTGAGTGGGTGGCAAAAACGTTGACTGCAGTTGAGGAGAGCGCGCGTGAATCTTTTGAGGCGTGTATCGCAGAGGTGGAAGAACACGATGACGTAAATAGAGTATTTACCGCTGCTGCATGATTACTGCGCTGGGCATTGATCCCGGAGTTGCCATTACCGGTTTTGCCGTGGTGTCTTGTGACGCAGGCAAGTATACATTAAAAGAGTACGGGGTCATTCGTACACTCGAACGCACACCATTACCGGAGCGGCTCCACTTGTTATATCGCGACATGAACAGTGTGTTGGAACGCTATGAGAGCGTTGATGTTGCAGGGGTTGAAGAGTTATTTTTTGCGAAAAATGTCACCACAGCATTCATGGTTGGACAGGCTCGCGGAGTTATTTTGCTTGCGCTTGAAGGACGAGGTGTGCGCATCCGCGAATTTAAGCCTGTTGAGGTTAAATCGTTAATTGTTGGCAACGGTCAAGCAAAAAAAGCAGATGTGCAACGCATGGTGCAGCTCACTTTTGGATTGCAAAAGCCGCCGCAACCAGACGATGCGGCTGATGCTGTCGCTATCGCGATGGCTGCCTGTAGCGCTATAAATTAGCGTACCGTTGATTTTTGGTTGTCTGGTGGAGTGAATTCGCGTATCATATCTGCATTACCTCTATTCTTAAAGTGTACATTCATGCGTATTCAACGTTCGATTTCATTGCTTGCTGTGTGCACCATATTTTTTTCTGTGCATACAATTGTGCGTGCACAAGAAGCGACGAATACCAATACCGAAGCGGTAGTCGTTTCAGAGGTTGCAACACCAACACTGCCGTTTGTTGCTAATGGTGGTGAGGATCGTAACGTGATCGTTGGACGCACTGTATTGTTCGATGCATCAGCTTCTACAGGCCCACAAGATGCAACATACACCTATAGCTGGGATTTTGGTGACAGCAACACAGGCGAAGGTATTGATGCGGCACATATCTATGAATATCCGGGAACATATCGCGCAACGTTGACGGTACACATGCAAAGCGCAAATGAATTTTCAACCAGCACAGATGATATTATCGTCTCTGTGCAGGATCGGTTAGTGGTATTGCTCGCGGACCATAGTGTTTCAAATGAGGCATTGAAACAATGGCAAGATTATGCGCAAACACAACGCGTGCTTCTTGTGCCTATTCAAGACACTGGAATGAATCAAGAATATCTCACTGTCCAAAACCTCGCGCAACAAATTTTACAAAATCAAACAACTATCGCGTCTGCGGACACCATCATTGTGTGGACAGCTAGTAGTATTGGGCTGAACTCTTTGCTTGAGCTTTCTCGCATCTCTTCGTTTAATGGTACTCAGCTCGATACACTGCGTCTGAGTTCAAAAGCTATTGTTGCGCTTACCGATCAGTCTTTGAGTTCGAGTGCAAAATTGGCGCAATCAGTCATGCAAGCGCTGTCACCAAGATTCATTGTTGTTACTCCACCACAGGCTATCGACACCATTCTTCGCTCTCCACGCCCTGAAGATATAGAGCGTGCCTTGCCACAATTGTCTGTTGATTATCAGCTCATTACCGCATATACGGCTCGTGGTTTACAGCAGTTGAGCCCATTCAATGCAATGTCGTATGCGATGAATTTTATGTTTAACCATGGTGTGCCGGTCAACTCTGTATATTTGATTTTGATGTTACCGGTGATGGCAACAATCATAGCTACCGCTCGACAACTTGTGGGCATTAAGTCGTTCGGTATTTTTGCGCCAACAGTTATTGCATTATCATTTCTTTCGACAGGTTTGAAGTATGGTATCGGTATTTTTGCGTGCGTGCTTATCATTGGTGGTATTGGAAGATTGTTGCTCAAACGTTTTCGCATTTTGTATCTTCCACGCATGGCTCTCGTTCTTTCACTTTTAGCACTCGGTGTATTTGGTATGTTGTTTGTTGGCGCACTCTTTAATAAAACAGGGTTCATTGCTGTTTCGATTTTTCCAATTCTTATTATGACGGTGATTGCCGAGCACTTTATTTCTGTGCAGATTGAAGATGGATTTAGCGTCGCGTTAAAACTCACCCTTGAAACGCTCGCATTGTCCGTTTTAGGTTTCTTGATTGGCGATTGGGCGTTGTTTAAAACCACTATCCTTGCGTATCCGGAATTGATTTTACTTACGCTTGTTGTAAATTATCTTCTCGGTAAGTATTCAGGACTACGTCTTACAGAGCTGCTTCGTTTTCGTAAAGTGATTAATCGCATGCATCATGATCAGAAACCGCAATAGAGTTTTGGGAATGAACGGTCGCAGTCGATTTTATCTGCGCGAAAATTCTGCCACAGCTCGCGACATCGCAGATAATAAATTGCGCACAAAAGAGCTGTTGGTGCAACATGGCATCGGTGCTGCCGAGCTCATTGCGGTCCTTCGCACTCCTCAAGACATCGAACAGTTTGCATGGGACGCACTCCCAAATAGTTTTGTGATGAAACCGAATCGTGGATTTGGCGGTGAGGGGATTTTGGTGATTTTTAATCGCCTTAAAAATGGTCGCTGGCTTACCACTCGCCAACGCGAAGTGTCGGCAGAAGATTTTGCATCACACGCGCACGATATTCTTGATGGCGATTTTTCGCTTTTTAACATGCCTGATGTTGCATTGATAGAGCGACGTCTTTCGATTGATCCACTTTTTAAACGGTTTTCTGTTGAGGGTATCCCAGATATTCGCGTGATTGTGTACCACAACGTTCCTGTGATGGCTATGTTGCGCGTACCAACAAAAAAATCACAAGGCAAGGCAAATCTCGCACAAGGTGGCTTGGGTATTGGCATTGATATTGCAACTGGCATGACAACACATGCAATTACCAAGTCATGGATGTATGAAAAGGAGATTGATTTGCATCCTGATACCGGAATGCACTTGCGTGGTGTGCGCGTTCCATACTGGGCCGATATTTTGCGCACGGCCGTACTTTCTGCACGTGTTGTTGGTTTACAATTTTGTGGTGTTGATATTTCAATCGATAAAAAATTGGGGCCGGTGGTTCTTGAACTCAATGCGCGTCCGGGGTTGGCAATTCAGGTGGCAAATATGTCGCCATTAGGAGAGCGTTTGGAGCGCATTCGTGGTTTGAATGTTGAAACTCCTGACCGTGGTATCGCCATTGCAAAAGAGCTATTTGTAAGCAGCATTGATCAAGAAATCGCAAGTATGACCGGTCGACAAGTGATTGGGTTGATTGAGCCTGTTACTGTTGTGAGCACTACAGAAGCGAGTAAACACTTCAAAGCAAAAATTGATACCGGCGCTGACCGTAGCTCTATTGATCAGGCGTTTGCACGCGATTTGGGTTATGGTACGGCCATTGATGCCTTCGCAGCGTTGAATATTCCGGAAGATGTTACGGAAGAGGAGGCGCACACGTATGCTCAGCAGCATGAGCAACGTTTAATGGCTGAGTATCCGGAAATTAAAGGGATGACTGTTGTTAGCTCTTCGCACGGTGTCTCGCTCCGCATTCGTATTCCGCTGACAGTGACGCTTGCAGGGTATAAGATGGATATTGAAGCGACCGTGTTTGATCGTTCACATCTCATGTATCCAATGTTAATTGGAAAACGTAACCTCTCACATTTTTTGATCGATACCACAAAGTCGCCGGATACAGTAACGAAGAAGAAAAAATAATATGATCGCAACACTTACCGGAACAGTACAATCTATCGATGCCGTTGGTGTTATTCTCGAAGTGTCGGGTGTTGGTTATCGCGTTATGCTTTCGGGTCGTGATGCGCAACAATGCACACAGGATACACGCGTACGTGTCTATACCTATCACCATATTCGCGAAGATGCACAGCAACTATTTGGATTTTTGGATGTACATGATCTGCGTGTGTTTGAACGCTTGATTAGTGTTTCGGGCGTAGGGCCAAAAATTGCACAAGCCATCCTTTCTCAACTTTCCGGAGTTGCGGTCATTGATGCAATTTTGACGCAGAACATTACACAACTCAAAAGTATCTCAGGTGTTGGCAAAAAAACAGCAGAGCGTTTAATTGTTGAGCTGCGCGACTCGTTGAAGAAGATGAGTACCGGGAGTGGCAGAGAAGAAAACAGCTCACATGTTGCATTGAGCACTCACATTGATTTGGTACAAGCGTTGTTGGCACTTGGATACGCTGAGATGGAAATTCATGAGGTTATAAAAGATGTTGATGCGTCGTTGTCGCTCAGCGAGCAAGTTCGTGCCGCTCTTCAACTTCTTTCTCGAACACCATATGCACGTTGAACGTTGTGAGATCCAAGCGGTGTGGGAAGAGTGCGTGCAAAAATTTGCGCAGCCGCAACACACCTTTTTGCAATCATGGGCGTGGGGTGAAGCGCAGAAAGAGGCTGGCAATCCGATTGCTCGCATTTTAGTTTCTGATGAGCGTGGTGTTGCTGCTGTCATGCTGTGTGTTGTGCAAGATCTTTTTTTTGGTATGCGCGTCGTGCTTTCACCTCGTGGACCGTTGTGTCGTGAGGGTGTTTCTACAGATCATGTGATTGCCGCAGTGCGTTCATCAATGATTTTTCAAGATCTTGTAGCACAGCATCGTGTCATTGCATTACGTGTTGAGCCCGAAGAAGCTATTGCTGTAGGTAAGCGTATTAAAGATGTTGAACCGGCGACAACATGGATGATCCCGCTCGCAAAGTATACGCAAAATACATTGTGGAAAGCGTTAAAGCAAAAAACACGTTACAATATTCGCCTCGCAGAGAAGCATGGTGTTCGGGTTGAACGTGTGCAGCATGAGTATTCTATCGACCGCATTCTTGATGTGTGGAAAAAAATGGCGACGCGTACAAGTGAACGTCACGGCATTGCGCAACATCCCACAGCATATTATCGCTCGATATTTTCTACTCTCAAAAATGCTGACATGCTTGAAGTGTCAATTGCATTTTTAAGAAATAACCCAATTGCGATCACCATTGGTGTCTCTTGGGGTAACACAGCGACGTATTTGTATGGCGCCTCTGATCACACACAACGCGCGATCATGGCTCCTTCGCTTTTACAGTGGATGATGATCGATGAAGCGCTCAGTCGTGGCTTTGTGTGGTACGATTTTTATGGTGTTGCGCCTGAGGGAGTTGAGGATCATTCACTTTCTGGCGTGACTCGTTTTAAACAAAGTTTTGTTGGTGAATATCGCACATATCCAGGCACGTATGAGATCCCTCTGCGCCCGATGTGGTATGCTATGTATCGATGGATACGAACACTTCGCCGATTTCTACGGCAATAATTATCGCAGCAGGTAAAGGCACGCGGCTTGGTGCGCTCACCGCAACGCAGCCAAAATGTTTGATTCCTCTTTTGGGCAAACCCATGCTCGGGCATATGATTGATCGCCTCAGTGCATCTGGCGTTACGCGAATTGTTGTCGTTGTCGAGTATCTCGCAGAACAAGTAGAGACATATGCGCGTACTCGCTCAGAAGAGATTGTGTGTGTGCGCCAATCGCAAGCCGTTGGAGAGAAGTATGGCACTGGAGCGGCCGTTGCTGCGGCTACAACAGTACTTGGCTCCAATGAAAGCGCGTTAGTACTATACGGCGATTCTCTTTTCTCAACTGATACTCTACGAGCGCTCGTACATGCTAGTGGAAATGTACTGTGCGCTTCTCGTGCAGCCTCGGTTCGTGGATATGGTGAAGTAATTGTTGATGCTAAAAATAATTTTGTACGTATTGATGAAAAGCCAACCGATGATCACGCAGGATATATTAACGCAGGTTTATATGCATGCACTCCAGAATTATTGCACTTAGCAGCACATGTTAAAGTATCTGCGCGTAATGAATATGAGTTTACTGACGCTGTAGTTGATGCGCATTCAAAAGGTGCGGTGGTGAATGTGCATTTGATCGATTCTTCTGAATGGACTACTGTAACTTCTATAGAAGATATTCCAAATACAGAAGCCTATGTCTCACGTTAACATTACAACTATTGGCGGTGGCAGCGGACAGCCTGCGTTGTTGCGCGCGCTCAAACAATTTTCTGGTGTAGAGCTTTCTGCTATTGTGACAACCATGGATTCGGGTGGCTCATCGGGTGTGTTGCGCGAAGAGTACGGTATTCTGCCGCCTGGCGATATTCGTCGGTGTTTGAGTGCACTCTCTTCACATACAGAGCTTGATGCGTGGTGGAATTTTCGTTTGAATGATGGCCTGCTCGCAGGGCATCCTGTTGGGAATATCGTACTCACTCAACTCACCAAAAAATTTGGCAGCATGGAAAAAGCAATTGCAGAGCTTGAAAAAGTATTTGTAATGCAAGGGCATGTGTACCCTGTTTCTCAAGAAGCGGGAGTATTATGTGCGGAGCTTGCTGACGGATCGATTGTTCGTGGTGAGCATGAGATCGATGTGCCTGCTGGTGTACGCGCTCCAATTTCGCGCGTATTTTTGGAGCAGCCTCTTACACTCGCTCCAGCAGCTCGACAAGCTCTCGAAACTTCAGATGTGATTGTCCTTTCGTTTGGTGATGTGTGGACGAGCGTGATTCCAAATTTGCTTGTGTCAGATGTGCCACTTGCTATCGCAGAGTCAGAAGCGCGTGTGGTGTTAGTGTGTAACCGTACCACAAAAAAAGGTGAAACTGACGGCTGGTCGTACATGGATATTGTGAATCACGTATCATCGTGCCTTGCGCCAGCACATCTTTCGGCCGTAATTTGTGACAACCAAATTTTTCCAGTACCTTCATCTCATCAAGCATTCACAGTCTCAGAGCTCCCTACTGACCTCACCGTCATCTCAGATGATTTTGGTGATCGGGAACATCCTGAACATCTTTCAGCGCAAAGTGTTGCTCAAGCAATTGTTTCGTATGCGCATCTTCGTTGATTTTGATTACACACTCTGCAACACTGTGTTGCTCAAAGAAGATGTCGTGACTGTCGCGCGCGAGCATGGCGTTGAGCTTGTTGATTTACCAGAATCTCGTGAGACATACAATCTTATTGGTCATTACACATTGCGCAAACATCTTGAGCGTTCACAGTGCCCTGAAGAAAAAATTGCCGCTATTGAGAAAGACTTTTTTACACGCGCACCGCAGTGGCTTTACCCAGATGCTGTAGATTTTTTTCAACACAGTACGAAACATCAGATTTCAGTACTGTCGTACGGTGATGTGAATTTTCAGCAGCGCAAAATAGAGGCATCCGGTATTGCTCAGCTTGCGCACGAAGTTATTTGCACTCCTGATACAAAAGCTGATGCGCTCAAAAAAGTACTTCCAGCCAATGCAGAGTTTATGCTTATTGATGACCGCGCAAAGCATTTGAATGAAGTTTGTGAAGCGTTCCCAAACGCAAAAGCAGTACGCATCATGCGTAAAGAATCGCCGTATTTGGCTGAAATTACAACGTGCGCAGTGTCGCTTGTTGATGACTTGTTGTTTCAGGTCGATCAGGTAAAATAGGATATATAATCCTTAACTTGATGCGTATGGCATATAGAACGCTTGTAAACATCACCTGGGAAGATGGAGAGAAGGGTCAAATTTATCTCCATGCTGGTAAAGATGTTGATTCAGAAATTGTTGAGAAGTTAGCATACCAGTTACACGCAGATGCTCACGAGTTATGGAATTTTACTGATTATGCGGCTGTCCACTGTGCGTATAACGATCGCTGGTACCGCATCTATAGAGGAGATGACCGTTGGACGTTTGTGGTTGAGCATTCGCGCGAATGAAAATTTATTCCGTCACAGAGTTTCGCGACGAGCTCAATGAGTTGTTGTCGCAAGCTGTTGTTACTATTGAAGGTGAGATTGCCGAATTTCAAATTTCACAAGGCAAATTTGTTTGGTTTTCGCTTGTTGACGAAGAAACCACCATAAAATGTTTTATGATGGCATTTCAGTTGCACATGCCGATTGAAGATGGAATGAAAGTGCGTGTTGTTGGAGCGCCCTCAATGTTCAAAAAAGGCCAGATGGTGTTTAAGCCTCGCACCATCGAACCTGTTGGTGATGGTAGTGTGCAAAAAGCTTTAGAAGCGTTGAAGAAAAAGTTGCAGGTTGAGGGATTGTTTGATGAAGGGCGCAAGCGTACATTACCAGAGTATCCGCAACGTATTGCGGTTATTACGAGTAAAGACGCAGCAGCGTATACAGACATTTTGCGGATTCTCAATAATCGTTGGGGTGGGCTTACTGTTGTGCTTGTGCATGTACAAGTGCAAGGTGCTCGTGCTGTGTCGAGTATCGTCTCTGGGTTTGCCTCGTTGCAAGAAGATCGTGGTATTGAAGCAATTATTCTTGCGCGTGGTGGTGGGTCGAAAGATGACTTAGCTGCATTTAACACAGAAGAAGTGGCGCGAGCTATTTTTGGTGCACGTGTGCCAGTGATTTCAGCCGTTGGGCATGAGCGTGACACTACGATTGCTGACATGGTAGCTGATGTGCGCGCTTCAACGCCATCAAATGCCGCAGAGCGTATTGTGCCTGATCGTACAGAAATGGTAACGCTGATTGATCAATATGTGCAGCTCGCTGAACAGCGTGTACGTGCAGGCATTACGTCAACTCACCATCGTGTTGATGAAGCACTTTATGGTGCTACCCGCGCAATTGAACGAGTGAGTGATACGGTTGATGTGCTCTCTCAGAAATTACAGATGCATCTCACTGTGCGCGAGCAACGAGTCATTCGCGCTCTCGAATCTGTCATGCAGAAAGAGGAATTGCTCAAATCTCTCCATCCCTTGCGTGTTTTGGAGCGTGGGTTTACTCTCACTACAGACGAGTCTGGGGCAGTTGTGCGCTCCGCTACTCAGGTACACTCTCGTGCAAAACTTCAGACGCGCACCGCAAAAGGAACTATTACATCTATCGTTGAATAACTATGCCAAAATCGAAATCAACTTCTACATTTACTCAGCAATTTGCTGAACTTGAAGCTATCATCAAAAAATTCGAATCAGAAGAGTGGAATATTGATGAAGGTCTTGTTGAATTTGAACGCGCTCTTGAATTGGCGAAGCAATTGAAAAAAACAATCCGCACAGCTGAGAACACCGTTGAGCAGCTGAAGAATAAATACTCAGAAGAGGAAGAATAATATGTTCCGTCGATTGCGATGGTGCATTATTGGAATAGTGCTCGGGATTATTGTTTCTTTAGTAGCAATTGTTGGTGTTGCGTATCTCACTGCTCCACAATGGTATCGAGTGTTATTTATTGGTTCAGATCAGCGTGGTGCTGAGCGCGCACGTTCAGATGTGATGGTTGTGCTGAATATTCCTCGAGATGCAAAAAAAGCTCCAGTATTACTGAGTGTTCCTCGTGACACGAGAGTTGACGATGCTGAATATGGCTTGCAAAAAATGACACACTTTTATGCATTTGGTGAGCGCCCTGATGAAGAAAAACTACTTGGTAACATTGATCTTACAAAACGCCATATTGAAGAGTTGTTAGATCTGCCTATTGATGCAACGATTGAAGTGTCATTTCAAAGTTTTACGGAGATTGTAAATAGCTTGGGCACAGTGTGCGTAGAGTCGAATTGCGACACTGATGGTGAGGAGGCACTCAAAATTATTCGTGATCGTTTTTCAGAAGGACGTTCTGACTTTTCGCGACAAAGTGATGAGCGTGATGTGATTTCTTCGATCATCAGTCAACTGCAATCACGCGTTGCAATCACTAAAGTTACAGATATTTTTAATACTTCAAAAACCGCCCGATTATATTACGATCAACCAAAGTTTTTGCACTTCATGCTTGGCTATATGATTGATCATAAAGGTAAAATTTCATTTCAGGAGTACCAGTCGTTGAGTGTTCCGGGAAGTTCTGATATGGTGTTCACAGAAAGTTTTGGGAAAAAGCTGTATTATTGGATCCCGGACACACAAAAGCTTTCAGAAATTGTGAATACGCAATTGAACTAACTATGGGTAACGCAAAAATTGTTTTTGATATTGAAACACAGAAGACATTCGATGAAGTTGGAGGAATAGATCATCGTGATGAATTGGGAGTATCTTATGTTGGTGTCTATTCATATTCTCAGGACAAACTTTTTGGTTTTTTTGAAGACCAAATTGAAGCGTTAGAAAAAATTATCATGGCAGAAAAACCAACATTGATTGGTTTTAACTCCATTCATTTTGACGTACCTGTCATGCAGCCGTATTTTAAACATTTTGATTTACAGCAGCTACCTCACCTAGACTTGCTTAAAGAAGTAGAGAAAATTTTAGGGCATCGTTTGAAGCTCGATAGTATTGCGCAGTCAACGCTCTATACAAAAAAGTCTGGCATGGGCCTAGACGCTATTCGCTGGTATCGTTCGGGTGAGTTGGAAAAGCTCGCGCGCTATTGTTTGGATGATGTTGAAATTACGCGCGACGTGTATGAATATGGTTTGAATCATGGCGTAATATATTATAGCAATGCTGGTCAAAAAACAGCGGTGAAGGCAAGCTGGTCAACAGGTGAGACTGTGCAGGAGAAAGTAGAGCGTGCATTGAAGGATCATAAAACCCTGAAGATTGTCTATATTCAAGGTGATGAAAGTACTGGAGATCGATCAACAGAATTATATACCATCAACATCCTTGAACGTTCAGGAATGAATTTGAATGTCTACATTGAGGAAAAATCAGAGCCTATGCAAATCAGCATTGATCGTATTTTTAAAGTCCACGAAACCGACAATAAGTTTGCTCATCAGGGAGCACTATTTTAAGTTGGCGCTACGCTCTGTACCTTCACAGGAAAACGGTGTCGGCGCTCTCCTGCGGAGCGCCGCACCTCTTGCTCAGCAGTTGCGGTTCGCTTATACAGCGAACACCAAGCCGCAACAGCTTCCGCAGGTTTCCTGACGAAGGCGACAGAGCTCCGCTATCCAAAAAAAACAACACTCCGCCTGATCTAATTTTTGTCATTGCGAGCGCAGCGAAGCAATCTTGTTGTTTACAATACGGTCGCGAGTTTAGTGGCCATTGTAAAACGTTTGAAGAAAGAGCTGGAAGCTACAGTTGCTGGTTTTTCTGTTTGAGCTGGAGTGAAGCGCGCAACGCCAAAGGAAGTCACTTTTTTGATGCTTGGACCAAAGAGTTCAACGAGTACTTGATCGGGAATGCGAGCGAGTTGACCAAATGTGTGAATGTCGAGGTCGTGCAGCACAGCTGCTGTTCTGCGACCGATACCGGGGACAAATTGGACTGGCGTGTTTGATGCGATAGACATATGTGTGTTGATTTATTTGTAAGATGTAGGTTTTGCGGCGCGGACGCGACCGTACTGATCGCTATACTGTGATCTTACGCATCGTGAAGGTAATACATAGCTCACGTACGCTCACCATCATCGAGAGTATGTGCACCATGTAGCGCTCTGCACCGCAAAACTCACACCTTGCATTGATAAAATTTTCAGCTGTTCACTTGGCGATGCAGTCTTTGGCCTGCTCGACACTACATATGCGACCCACACGCACGCAGTAGCGTCGACAATAGACATCTCCCCCGTGAGCCCATTCGTTGTCTCGATCAACATAACGCAACATTAACTCGACATAAGACAACGAATGGGCTCTCCCCCACCATCCAAGTAGGGTTTTGGAAAGACCTATATTGATTAAGACTGCATCAACAGATGCTCACCTGACGTGGCTCACAATTTTTCAATGATATGACCGAATGACACCGACGACTTTGCCTTGAATTGAAACTGAGGGAACAAGAATTGGTGGATACTTTGGATTGCGAGGCTGCAGACGAACGTGATCTTTTTCTTTGTAGAACGCTTTGAGTGTTGCGGTTCCGTTTTCGAGAAGTGCGACGACGATGTCGCCATTTTGTGCTGTATTCTGTTTTTGGCAGATGACATAGTCGCCATTTTCGATTGAGCTTTCAACCATTGAGTCACCTTTGACTTTGAGGACGAAGCAATTTTCGTTGGGAACAAGTGCTTGAGGGACTGCGAGAGTTTGTGAGCGATCTTCAAGAGCTTCAATTGGGCTGCCGGCGGTGATCAGGCCGAGTACAGGGAGTTCGAAAAAGGGGTTGTATGTGGTCTCGCTTTCGTCGCGCTCAGTGTGCTTGGTTTCGGTTTGACTCACCACCTCCATCTCTCTGCCGTCGCGTTTGATGAACCCGTGATCTTCGAGGTACTGGAGGTGTTCGTGAACAGTCGCTGCGGATGAGAGGTTGAATGCCTCTTTGATGTCGGTGAGCGTTGGGGCGTATCCGCGCTCATCGATGTACTCAGTGATGTAGGCGAGGATGCGTTGCTTTTGTTTGGGGAGAATTTTGATCATATTTTTTCGGTTTACTTTCGGCTTGATCTCAATGTACCCGAACCAAAACCGAACGTCAACTCGAACCTGTGGATAACTTTCGGTTTTCTTTTGGTTGAGCCAAAATTATCCTCTCTCAAGTGGCTGCCCCAAAAAGGGCAGCCCTTTTTGGGGCAGCCCTTACACAGTGCTTTTTTTCTTTATTTCCGTCATACTTACACACATGTCTCTACCCACATCTCTGAAAGAGTTGGTCAAAAAATTGATTCCGCGCTCGAGCTTGCTTGCGTATCATCGCGCTGTGGCGTGGTTGGCAGCAACGCTCTACGGCAATCCATCGCGCAAAATGATCGTCGTTGGCGTCACTGGCACGAAAGGCAAATCGACAACGAGCAACGTCATCTGGCACGTGCTTACACAAGCTGGCTTTAAAGTTGGGCTCACAGGCACGGTGAACTATCGCATTGCCGACAAAAATTGTATTTCGCCGTATAAGATGACAATGGTCGGTCGTTTTAAGTTACAAAAGATGTTGCGCGACATGGTGCGAGCTGGTTGCACAATTGCAGTTGTAGAAACTACCTCCGAAGGCATTATGCAGCATCGTCATCGCTACATCGCGTACGACGTGTGCGTGCTCACCAACCTTTCGCCTGAACATCTCGAGGCGCATGGTGGATTTGAAAACTATAAGCAAGCAAAGCTCGAACTCTTTCGCCATCTTGAGCGCCTTCCTCGCAAAACGCTGCGTGGAAAAGTTGCGCCTCGCGCATCGGTTATCAATCTCGACAACGAATTTAGCGCAGACTTTATGGCGGTTGGTACATACCCACACATCACAATCGGTACGAATGTGCACAGCGACATTTGTTTTCAACGTGTTGTTGAATCACTGCATGGCATCGATTTTGTAATCAATGATGTTTCCGTGCACATGCCGCTTCTTGGAAAATGGAATGCGTACAATGGTGCTGTGGCGGTTGGCGTTGCGCGTGCGCTTGAACTCAATGAGTTCGTTGCAATAACAGCACTTTCAACGGCGCCATACATTCCCGGTCGCATGGAGTTCATTAACGAAGGTCAGAATTTTTCGGTGATCGTTGATTACGCCTACGAGCCAGTGAGCTTGGAGTTGCTGTATCAGTTTGGCAGAAAATTTGTTCCACAAGGAAAAAAACTCATCACACTCATCTCCTCCACAGGCGGTGGCCGCGACACACGCAGGCGCCCACTCAATGGCAAGCTCGCAGCACAGTACTGCGATGAAGTGATCGTCACAAACGAAGATCCGTACGAAGAAGATCCAGAAGCAATTATGAACGCTGTGTTTGAAGGCGTGAAAGAAGGCGGCAAGGGAATAGATAATCACGCGTATTACATCGTCGATCGTCGTGAGGCCATCTCAAAAGCGTTTGAACTCGCACGCGAAGGTGACATTGTGTTCCTCACCGCAAAAGGTGCAGAGCAGAAGATGTGCGTCGCGGGAGGTTCGATCCCGTGGGACGACCGCGCCGTTGCGCGAGAGGTGCTTCGAAAAATACTAACCAACTAAAAAAACGAGCCCGCCCTTCGTGTCGAAGAAGCGGGTTAGGGGAACATCCAGCCGGCGATGAAGCCGGCATCGACGCGACTGCGCAGGTGCCGCACGGCGACCTCACTCGAGAGAGGTGGGTCAACCGGCGACTCCCCGTCGCGCAGATCCTGATTCGCCTCCGCGGTCATCTCTACCGTGTAGGTGACGAACTCCCGGCACTCGCGCGCGTCGAGGCTCACCACCAGCGTGGTGTCCTCCTGCCGCATCTCGATGGAGATGCGGACACCCTGCCGCCCCTCGAGAAGGGCAAGAGCCAGAGTCCGACACTCATCGACCACGTTCAGACTTTGGATCGTGATTTTCACACTGCCTCCTGAGCAGACGACTATCCTACGAATTAGGGGCTCAGGTTGTCAAATATAAATGCCAACAACAAGATTGCCGCGTGGACATTAAAGCACTGCTTCGCGGTTGTCTTTCAGACAACATCGCTCGCCCTTGAAATGCTCGCACATGAAGCAGTTCATCTGCTTTTGTGCATTTCAAGTGCAATGACAGCCTTTTCTCTTCAAAGGAGCAACTCTTTTCGACGGTGATATAGCGGGTGTTTCCGCACCACAGAGCGGGTGGCGCCGGGGTACCCAAGCGACAGGCCATGTCGTTCGCGAACGACATGGCAGGACCCACGACACTAGTGTGCAAGGACTCATGATCCAACTAAAAACACCCGATATGAAGCGGTAAATAGGGGGTGTGTATAACCCTGTGGACAATGTGGGTAACTTTCGTGGAGATCTGTCAAGCTAGCCAAATGTGGAAAACCCTGTTCTTTTATGATTATACTTACTTTAGCCAAAAAGTCTGTGGAAAACTCGCTCTTGACACGTATTTCAGGTATGCATTGACAACTGTTGACGAAATCGGTATAGTAATCATCAGTCTGTTTTTCAAGCTTTTTACCAAGAGTACGGACCCGGTATCTAAAAAAGCGTCATTCTGCAAGCGATTTTCATGCGTCATCTGAGTCGATAGGACAACGCATCTCAAGCGCCCCTGACATGGGCTGCTTTTTTGTGTGCTGGCCTTTTGTGCGGATTGAGCATCTGAACACCTTCTACAGAATGGCGAGAAACAAGTTCTCTGCCTATGGCAACCCACACCACAACGCGCAAGTACTTTTCGCGCAACTACGAGGCTCTCGACCTCCCAAACCTCATTGAAGTGCAAAAAACGTCGTATGACTGGTTCATGCGCGAAGGCTTGAAAGAGCTTTTTCAGGAAGTTTCTCCTGTGCGTGATTTCACCAACCGCGACCTTGAGCTCCACTTTGTCGACTACTACCTCGACGAACCTCGCTTTGACGAAATGACCGCAAAGTCAAAGAACCTCACTTTTGAGGCTGCGATGCGCGTCAAAACAAAGTTGGTGAACAAACGTACAAACGAGATCAAAGAGCAAGAAGTCTTTCTTGGTGACTTCCCGCTCATGACTGATCGCGGAACATTTATAGTCAACGGTATTGAGCGCGTCGTGGTGTCGCAGCTCATTCGTTCGGCTGGTGTCTTTTTCACCGCTGAATTTCTCAAAGGCAACTATTATTACGGCGCAAAAATCATCCCAAACCGTGGTGCATGGCTCGAAATCGAGACAAACCACGACAACGTGATCTATGTGAAGATCGATCGCAAACGCAAAGTGCCTATCACCGCACTGCTCCGCGCTTTTGGGTATGCATCTGATGAAGAAATTCTCGAACTCTTCAAATCCGCCGACATCAACCCAAACAATCAGTACATCAAAGCAACACTCGCAAAAGATGTGTCGAAATCTGAAGGTGAAGGGTTGAAAGAGGTCTATAAACGCATCCGTCCGGGAGATCTGGCTACGATCGACAATGCTCGCAGTTTGATTCACGCAATGTTCTTCAACTTTGACCGTTATGATTTTGGCAGAGTTGGTCGTTACAAAATCAACAAACGCTTCTCATTTGATATTGAAAACATCCCAGAAAATCGTGTGCTTCGTCGTGAAGATTTAGTCGCAATTATTTCTGAGGTTATTCGCCTCAACAACGCACAAGAAGATCCGGATGATATCGATCACCTCGGCAACCGCCGCGTGCGCGCTGTTGGTGAATTGGTGCAAAACAAATTCCGCATCGGTTTGGCTCGCATGGAACGCATCATCAAAGATCGCATGTCCACAAAAGAGATCGAAACGCTTACTCCGGGACAACTCATCAACGCTCGTCCAGTGATTGGTGCTGTAAAAGAGTTTTTCATGTCATCTCAACTGTCTCAGTTCATGGATCAAACCAATCCACTGGCTGAGCTCGAACACAAACGTCGTTTGAACGCTATGGGTCCGGGCGGTCTCTCACGTGAACGCGCAGGATTCGAAGTTCGCGATGTGCACCGCACGCACTATGGTCGTATTTGTCCGATCGCAACTCCAGAAGGTCCAAACATCGGTCTTGTTGGTCACATGGCTTCTTTTGCACGCATCAACGATTTTGGTTTCATCGAAACTCCATTCATTAAAGTGGTGCACGATGTGAAACCGCAAGATGCTGTTGGGGAGATTGCGCGCGAAGATATTCAGGTCGACGGCAAGGTGGTATTGAAAGCCGGTGCGAACATCACGAAAGATGATGTGAAAGCATTAAAGAGTCTTGAAACCGTTCCTGTAAAACCTCGTGTCACATCGGAAGTGGTGTACCTCGACGCATTCACAGAAGAAAAATCGACCACTGTTGCTGCAACATTCCCAGTTGATGAAAATGGCTATTTTGCACAAGACAAAGCAGAGGTGCGCCATCATATGAAACCAATGATCATGCCAACACACATGATCGACTATATGGATGTCTCTCCAAAACAGATCGTCTCTATCTCAACCGCAATCATTCCGTTCTTAGAGCATGATGACGCTGTGCGCGCATTGATGGGCACGAACATGCAACGTCAGGCTGTGCCATGTATCAAGCCGGATGCGCCAATCGTGGGTACTGGTGTTGAGCATCGCGCTGCAAAAGATTCCGGTCAATGTTTGGTTGCCAAAGAAGGTGGAGTTGTGATCTCTGTTGATGGCAGTAAGATCGTTATCAAAGAAGAGAAGACAGCGAAACTTCAAGAGTACATTCTCAAGCGCTTTGTTCGCTCGAACGCCTCAACATCATTGAACCAACGTCCGATTGTCGACAAAGGCCAAGAGGTGAAAAAAGGCGATGTCATCGCTGACGGCGCTTCTACCGATACAGGCGAACTTGCCCTCGGCCAAAACATGCTTGTTGCGTACATGCCGTGGGAAGGTGGTAACTATGAAGATGCTATTCTCATTTCCGAACGTGTTGTTCAACAAGATCGTTACACCTCAGTCCACATCGAAGATTACACAATCGATTTGCGCGACACCAAGCTTGGTCCCGAAAGCATCACGCGCGACATTCCAAACGTCTCAGAAGAAAAACTCAAGAACCTCGACGAGAACGGTATTATCCGCGTCGGCGCTCAAGTAGCTTCTGGCGACATCTTGGTTGGCAAAATCACTCCAAAAGGTGAGACAGAGTTGAGTGCTGAAGAGAAATTGCTCCGCGCAATCTTCGGTGAGAAAGCAAAAGATGTGAAAGATTCATCTCTGTACCTCGCACATGGTGAGCACGGCAAAGTTGTGGACGTCAAAATCTTCACAAAAGAAAACGGTGACAAACTTCCAGCCGGTGTGATGAAGACAATCCAAGTCTCTATCGCGCAACTGCGCAAGATCCAAGTTGGCGATAAGATGGCTGGTCGTCACGGTAACAAAGGTGTTATCTCTCGTATCGTTCCTGTTGCTGACATGCCGTTCCTCGCTGATGGAACCCCGGTCGACATTATCCTCAACCCATTGGGTATCGTTTCTCGTATGAATCTTGGCCAAGTGCTCGAAGCTCACCTCGGTATCGCAGCTCGCACACTCGGCTACAAAGTGGCAACTCCAGTGTTCAATGGCGTTGCTCCAGAGCAAATTCGCGACGAACTTGAACGCGCTGGCTACCCACGCAATGGTAAAATCCAACTCTTCGACGGTCGTACTGGCGATAAGTTCGACCAACCAGTGATGTGCGGTGTTGCATATATGCTCAAACTCAACCACATGGTTGAAGACAAGATCCACCAACGTTCGATCGGTCCATACTCACTCGTGACCCAACAACCTCTCGGCGGTAAAGCGCAGTTCGGTGGTCAGCGTTTTGGTGAAATGGAAGTGTGGGCGCTTGAAGCATACGGCGCAGCACATATGCTCCAAGAAATTCTCACCATCAAATCTGATGATGTGCCGGGTCGCTCAAAAGCGTACGAAGCAGTCATCAAAGGATTACCAATCGAAAAACAGAACGTACCAGAATCATTCAACGTGTTGGTACGTGAGCTCAAAGGTCTCTGCTTGGACGTTGAGCTTCTCGATGAAAACGGCAACGCGATCCAGATGGGAGAAGACGCAGGCAAGAAGAAGAAACGTCCTGCAACACGCGAAACCGCAAACGAGTACTCTGACGATGAGGGCATTATCGATGCCACAGAAGAAGATATGTCTGAGATGGCTTAATCCGTAACTTCACGAAATACGTATGTCATTTTTCAACACAACAACTCAAGTTTCGGACTTCCAGGCTATTCGTCTTCGTCTCGCATCACCCGAAGTGATCCGCGACTGGTCACATGGTGAAGTGGTTCGTCCTGAAACAATCAACTATCGTACACAAAAACCTGAAAAAGATGGTTTGTTCTGCGAACGCATTTTTGGTCCATCAAAAGATTGGGAGTGCTACTGCGGTAAGTACAAACGCATTCGGTATAAAGGTATTGTCTGCGACAAATGCGGAGTCGAGGTCACACGCGCAATTGTGCGTCGCGAACGCATGGGCCACATCGAGCTCGCAGCACCTGTCACACACATCTGGTTCCTCCGCGGCGTTCCTTCGAAGATCGGTTTGTTGTTGAATCTCTCAACACAAGCTCTCGAGAAGGTCGTCTACTTCGCAAACTACATTGTCACTGAAGTGAATGGAGAGTTGCGCGAACAAACGCTTGCTCAAATCGATTCTGAGCTCGATCAAAAGATGAAGCAGATCCGCAACGAGAGCGCTCAACGCATTTCTGAGATCAAGCAACGTCGTGAAAAAGCTCGCCAAGATAAAGGCGCTGAGCTCTCTGCAACTCAAGAAAAAGAGTTTGAGAAAGAGATGGTCAACGCAGTCGTGATGCGCGATGAAAAATTGCGCGACCTCGACGATGCTGGCGACATTGCAAAAAAAGAGTTGAAGAGCCTCGAACCACTACAAATCCTTTCTGAAAGTCAGTACTACGACCTCTCGATGAAATACGGTCACGTGTTTGAAGCATCCATCGGTGCTGAAGCCATTCATCTTCTTCTTACGAAGATCGACCTTGAAGCACTCCAAAAAGAACTTACTGAAGAGCTCGATACTACAAGCAAGAACCAAAAGCATCGCGTTCGTCGTCGTTTGAAACTCACGAAGAACTTGCTCAAGAACGGTTTGCGTCCAGATTGGATGGTGCTTACAGCGCTTCCAGTTATTCCGCCTGATCTTCGCCCTATGGTGCAACTCGACGGTGGTCGTTTCGCAGCGTCTGATCTCAACGATCTCTACCGCCGCGTCATCAACCGCAACAACCGCTTGAAACGTTTGAAGGAACTCAACGCTCCAGAAGTTATTCAACGCAACGAAAAACGCATGTTGCAAGAAGCTGTTGATGCGCTCATCGACAACGGTGCTCGCCATGGCAAAACTGTCACAGCAGCAACCGGTCAAAAGCGCCAACTCAAATCTTTGGCAGACATGCTCAAAGGGAAACAAGGTCGCTTCCGTCAAAACTTGCTCGGTAAACGTGTCGACTACTCTGGTCGTTCGGTTATCGTTGTTGGCCCTCACTTGAAACTCCATCAATGTGGTTTGCCAAAACGCATGGCGCTCGAACTGTTCAAGTCCTTCGTGATCGCAAAACTCATTGAACGCGAACTCGTGTTCAACGTACGTTCCGCAAACCGCTTCATCGAGTCCAACCGTCCTGAAGTATGGGATATCTTGGAAGAGGTCACAAAGAACGCACATGTGTTGCTCAACCGCGCTCCAACCCTTCACCGTCTTGGTATCCAAGCATTCCAACCTCTCTTGATCGAAGGTAAAGCTATTCAAGTGCACCCTCTCGTTTGCCCTGCGTTCAACGCTGACTTCGACGGTGACCAAATGGCTGTCCACGTCCCACTCTCTGCTGAAGCAAAACAAGAAGCTCGCGATTTGATGCTTGCGACTCACAACCTTCTCAAACCAGCAACAGGCGAACCAATCGTCACGCCTTCTCAGGACATCGTGCTCGGTGCATACTACCTCACATTCCCTAAAGAGCTTCCAGAAGGTACACGCCCACTCTCTTTTGCATCTGTAGAAGAAGCAGTATTTGCATACCAAGCAGGTCGCATGCACTTGCAGACTGTTGTGTCCGTTCTCATGAATGGTGCTGTTGTGCGCACAACAGCA
>JAHBAR020000039.1 GCA_018500015.2 Candidatus Kerfeldbacteria bacterium
CGCGACGCGAGTGGATCACTTGAAAGGAAACGGTCACAGGCACCGTTCGCTTTGTGGATGAACCGTGCGGCACAATGACCGCAAAGGTATCGATCGTCTTCGTGGACAAGTCCACGAAGAAGCCCGACAACCACGGGGGCACAAAATAGTGCCGCCCGAATCGGTTCCACCACCCCACCCCCTTGCCGTTGGGGTGGAGATGGTCGAGATCGATGTCTCCGAAGAGACCGGCGAACCGGTACTCATAGCGGAGAACCAGCATCTCCCAATGGGCGTTGCCCATCGAGAGGAACCCGGAAAACTTGTTCCGGAACTTCACCAACCCGAGGTTGTTCAGGTGCACCCCATCGAGATGGGGTGCCGACGAGCCCTTTCCATGATCCCCACCCCCGCCGCTGAGCCACGCCCAGAGGACGAGGGCGGTGGCGACCAGCCCCAGAACGGGGCAGGCCGCCAGGGCGAGGAAGGCGACGATGCCCCCCACGCCCGAGGAGGACGCGACCATGAGGCCGATCACGAGCACGAGGCTCGTGACACCGACCCCAAGAACAACCCGACCGACGGTCGGGTTCTGGGTCCACGGCACCTGCTGGGGTGCCGGTTCGGGGTGGTGGCCGAAACGACCCCCCTCATCCTCCACCTCGACGGTGGAGGGTTGCTGCGGAGGGGGTTGATGGCCCCCTCCGTCCCCGCGGGGGCGCGAACGTCCCCGCGGAACATCAGAAATCGACATGAGAACTCCAACTTTGCCGGGAAAGAAACCGGCAGATGTGGCCACAAGGGCCGGGAAGCCCTCGTGGCCTGCGGAATTGCAGACTCAAGAGGAATGGGGTGTGATGTGGGGTATGGGTCCCTGACACCTACGCACCCCGTCCGTACTCGCCTTCACGTCATTGGCATGCTGACGTGAGGCTGCGTGCGGACAGGGACCCTGCTCCGGTGTCACCCATACCACTGTCTTCGTTGTGTTGAAGAAAAAACATCACACACTATTCCTCTTGATCTGCTTTAGATTCCTTGATTGATAATGTCCAACTGACGAATTGTCAACATACTACTTTTTCTCCATGGAAACCACAGAGAAAAAGACATGATAGTATACCCTAAAATACACTAAAAGTCAAGCGTTTTACTGAGAAACGCGGTCAGGGGGGATTTTGAGGTAGTTGAGAATAAAGGCGTTGATGTCGCCGGCCACAGGAACAACAGAGTACTCGGCAGTTGCTACACCTTGCGGCTCGTCGAGATTTACCAAAATCACATACTGAGGATCAGAAACTGGAGCAAAACCGATAAACGAATCGCGGTGACGATGTTCGTCGTACTCCCCTTTTGCATTCACCACTTGGGCCGTACCTGTTTTACCGGCAATCGAATATCCCGGCACCCGGGCACCTTTGGAGTGCCCTTCGTCGACCACAGTCACCAACATCGCTGCGACTGTGCGCGCTGTCTCGGGTGTAATAGGGCGCGACACTTCCTCCGGCTCGGTGATACGCTGCAAACCGTTTGCATCAATATCTTGCTCAACAATGTACGGCTTCATCATCACACCACCGTTTGCGAGCGCAGCGTATGCCTGAATCATCTGCAATGAGGTTGCCGTCATGCCCTGACCGAACGACGAGGTTGCTGTGTACACATCCTCTTGCTTGTCGACCTGACTCATGTCGCCCGACCCTTCGTTGGCAAGTGTGATCTCCGTTTCTTTTCCAAATCCAAAATCGTGCATGTAGTGATTCCATTTTTCGTTGCCTATTTGTTGCACTGCGTACACCGAGCCTAAGTTGAGCGACTCTTTCAACACGGTAATCATATCAACGGTGCCGTATGCTCGGCGGGTATAGTTGAAAATTGGAAAACCTTGAATGCGAATTTCGCCAACATCGTCGTACGTGGTGTATGGCGTGATCTTCCCTTCGTTGACCGATGCGGCAACGGCGATAGCTTTCATCACAGAGCCCGGCTCATACTCATACGAGATGGCGTTGTTTTGGTAGACAGCGATGTCGTCAACCGCTGAGTACTCGTTTGCATCATACGATGGCACTGAACACATAGCGAGAATAGCTCCTGTTTTTGGATTTTGAATAATGACTGATCCGCTTTTTGCGGAAAATTTTTCAAACGCTTCTTGAAGTGCGGTGCACGCTTTGTACTGAATGTTGCGATCAACCGTGAGCACAAGCATGTCGCCGTTCTGCGCACTGGTGACATCCTTCTCCCCTGCTGCGATGTATCGACCACCTTGGTCGAGCTGCGCGCTAAAACTTCCTGCTGTGCCCGCGAGTTCAGCTTGAAAATATCCTTCGAGTCCATACTGACCTTTTTTGGTATCACCAACATAGCCGACAAATCCGGTGAGTGCCGACATGATCTGCGCTTCGGGATACCAACGCGCCTCTTCAGTGTCCCAGTATACGCCCTTGATTTCCGATTCGTTTAGCCGGCTCTTCAGCAAATCCACTTCAGGCTGCGTGACTTCGTGCTTCACTGCCGCATACAACGATTTTTCTTTTGACGCACGAGCGATCATGGTGTCACGATCAACTTGCAGAGTGTCGACCAAGATGTCGGCGACCGCTTCGGCATGATCTTTTGTAATCGTTGGATTCAAAAACACCTCATACAAGGTTCGAGCGCCGGCAACAAGGGCGAGCTTATCTTCGGCAAACTGATCTTGCGCAAAAATCTGACCACGCTTCGGCTGGAGGACGCGTGAGACATCATGTTGGTTTGCAGCCATAGCCGTGTACTTTTGGTGCGAGATCACCTGTACCCAAAATAACCGCACGCTCAGAATGCACGCTACAACACCAAAACCAAATTTAATAACACTCAAACGGTCGACGCGCATTGTCCGCGAGGTGTGGATTGTTTTGCGCGCAACACGAGACATACTACAACGCTCTGCGCTTTATCGTCGCGCAACAGCTTTCTCAGTGCGATCAACGTATGATGGAGTGACTTGTGCGACCATATTCATATCAGCACTTTCTTGCGAAATGTGATTGAGTGAACGCAGCGCCACCTCTTGTTCTTGCAAACGACCATACTCGCTTTCTAATGCAACACGATGCTTTTCGAGTTTGGTGAGTTGAAAACCGGCGGCCGTTGCGCTGTTCATAATCCACAAATATGCAGCACCAAGAAGAACAACGGCAACCACAATGCTCAATCGAGCACTTGTGGTGTTGAACGAAGCGAATGAAAAAGCAGATCGTCGTTCACGTGGTGAAACGAAATGTGCGGATTGAACAAGCATGCGGGCCATAGACGTTTTTTATTTTTTTTCTACTATACGTAGTTTTGCGCTGCGAGCGCGTGGGTTAGTGTGTATTTCAATTTCTGAAGGTTCGATGGGTTTTTTGGTGACTTTCCATATGCGCGCACGATGCGTACATCGGCACTCTGGAAACTCTGGTGGACAGACGCAATCAGTTGCCTCTTCCTCAAAGAAGCGCTTCACCATTCTGTCCTCTCCGGAATGGAATGAGATGATTGCTATTCTTCCACCGCTCTCAACAGAGGCGATGCTCGCGGGCAAAAATGCCTCGAGCTGCGCAAGCTCGTCGTTGACGGCAATGCGCACGCTTTGAAAGATCTGCGCCATATGCTTGTCGGCAATGCGCTTCCCTACACAGCTCTCAACACACATGATGAGATCTGATGTTGTATGCAGAGGATGCGTACTGCGTTCTTGCACAATGCGCTGACTCAGTCTGCGCGCAAATGGAACGTCGCCATATCGGGTAAAGATGTTTTGGAGTGTTCGCTCATCACTGTCGCGGAGAAGCGTTGCTGCCGTTCTCTGCTGCGTTTCATCAAAACGCATGTCGAGCGGAGATTGGAAACGGAACGAAAATCCGCGTTGTTCCTGGTCGAGCTGCAATGATGACAAGCCGAGGTCTGCCATGATTGCGTGTATTGGGCCGTGCTTCCGAATTTCTTCGGCGCGTTCCCTGAGCTCAGCGTACGAACCGTGGATGCAGATGAGACGATCACCATACGCCTTCAAACGCTCTTGCGTTGCGCGCATCGTGCGAAGGTCGCGTTCAAACGCGATGACTTTGCCGTGCGGCGCAATGTTGTCGAGCGCGAGTTGCGTGTGTCCACCATACCCGAGGGTTGCATCTACAACGTTTGTGTTGGGTTGTAGCTGCAAACCATCGATAACTTCATGTAAAAGAACAGAGATGTGCATTTGTTTGTATATTGAAAGACATATCTCTTAAGGTTATACACCGAGTTCAGCGAGACTCTCAGCAATATCATTACTTTCCTTCTCGGTGGTTTTTTTATACGCACTCCATGCCGACTCATCCCAGATTTCAAGACGGTCATACACGCCGGCAACAACAACTCCCTTCTTCACGTGTGCGTATTCGCGAAGATACTCAGGAATGATCATGCGACCTTGCTTGTCGAGCTCCACATCCATTGCACCAGCAAGCATCAAGCGCGCAAACGCACGCGACTTGCTTTGCGACAACGGAAGTGCAGTGAGCTTTTGAGCAAGCGCGTTCCATGCGTCCAACGTGTACACAAACAAACAACGATCAAGCCCGCGAGTGACTACCGCGCCTTTTGAGAGGTCTGCACGAAATTTCACGGGAAGGGCCATGCGGCCTTTCTCGTCGATTGTGTGCTGGTATTCACCAATAAACATTGCTCTGTTGATGCGTTGGTTAGGGTTCTTTTTAAAATCGCGGGCTGTCGTGGGCAAAGCCGCACGACCCTTTCAGGGCTTGTTGTTCGCGCTCTCGGCTCTCTCACCGTAGGTTCCACTACGGCTCGGTCGCCTCAAGCGCTCCACAACTGCGCATCCCATCGATTTTAAAAAAGAACGTAGTTATACACTTTCGAAAAGAGTTTTCCCCACTTTTTTCCACAATTCACCTCTTTTCACCATTATACACCACTTTTTAACCTAAATCAACCCCAAAAAAACCACAAAAGCCGCTGTGTAGCGGCCTTGCCTGTGGATAACCTCCCATGTATCCCTTGACGGCATAATCGTATAGTGTATACTGTTGGCATGGCAAAGAAAGATAGATACGGTCTTATCGACCTACACAAAGAGTTCCCAAACGATGACGCTTGTTTAGAGCATGTATTCGATACGCTCCACTCTCGTCAGTGCTCCTGTGGTGGTACATATCACAAGGTTTCAGGACGTAAGAAGTTCCAGTGTTCAAAGTGTCGTTTTCAGATAGCTCCTATGGCAGGGACGATATTCGAGAAGTCGTCTACTCCGCTGACGTTGTGGTTTCATGCTGTATTGTTTTTCTCAAACGCAAAGTCTGGTATCTCAAGCAAACAGATGCAAAGAGAGCTCAATGTCACCTATAAGTGTGCGTATCGCATACTCAAGCAAATACGTGAGGCGCTGAAACAAGACAATGACAAACTCTCTGGTGATGTAGAAATGGACGAAGGGTTTATCGGCGGTCGTGGCAACGGTGGTACGTACAACAAAAACTATTCTGAGGTGATGAAAGATAAAGCAAAGGTGATCGCTGCTGTAGAGCGAGGTGGCAAGATGAAAGCTCAACATGTGCCTGACGTTTCCTCTATGAGCATTTGGCAGTTTTTAGAAGATCATATTGCACAGAATGCACACCTACTGACGGATAGCTCAAACCGCTACGACCTAGCTGTACAAGCACATGGTATGAAACGTACAGCAGTCAATCATTCTAAAAAACAGTTCGTGAAAGGTGATGCGCATGTAAATAGCGTTGAATGGTTTTGGAGCCACGTAAAGAAGTCTTTAAAAGGAACGTTTAAGTCCGTTTCAAAGGAGCAGTTGCAGAGCTATCTTGACGTGTTTGTCTGGCATTATAACAATCGACGCAACGACAGGCAGCGCTTTGAGGCTTTGCTCGGTATTTTACTACCCGTGAAAGGATAGAGAGGAAAGTTGATTTTGTCATTCAAATAAAGAATTTAACTCTTGTTTAATTTTTTCTGTAGTTTCTTTTATCTTTTTTTCATTCGCTTGAATTTCTTTTTCTTTATTTTCTAAATCCTTAACAATTTCCTCTTGAACCTTAATGGGTAATAGTGGTATTTGAAAATCCGAAAGAAAGCCGAGGCGAATGTAAGGCATCGTCGTGCCTAGTGTCTTATCTGAAAAATACTCCTGTAACTTGTTTTTTAAAACAAAATATAGATATTTAGGCAGAATTGTTTTTGCAAAATCAGATAAAATGTATGTTCGTTGGTATGCTTCAAATTTCCCTTTATAGTATTTAGTATCACCTACCTGTCCATTCCCAGCAATCAAAATCGCCTCCTTATCAAAAGAATAATCATCACTAAATGTATACTCTTTTGCACAAGTAAAAAACGGATATTGCCCGTATGGGTTTCCTTCGTTGACATCTTTTTTTCCTGTGGTGATTAAACAAATATCTTTCAAGAAGGCAAACCCACTTTTGAGAGATTCTTTTTGTTTTAAATACTGACTACCTGAAAAATCATAGTTATTATTTTTTACCTTTTCAATATCAATGAGACTGAATCCTATTGAAAGAATTTCTTTTTCGTTTTCTCTCTTAAAATTAGTAGAATTGACTGTCTGTAAATCATTTTTTCCCGCTATTTTTTTTCTCTGGTTATCTAATGTATATCCATCATTTTTAACATCAAAGTAAAAAAAGTATTTTTGTAAATTATTTGTTCTCACATTTGTAAAATAGAGAATATCAGTTTTTACTAAAGTGTACGGTAGAAATACACCTTTTGGTAAAGAAATTACTGTTTGCAATTTAGCATTTTCTAATAAAAATTTTCTAACATTTTTTAATGCGTTTTTTACCAAAAATCCCTCAGGGACAACTAACGCCATTCTTCCGCCATCTTTTAGTGACCGTAGACAATGCAAAACGCATACAGCGTCACCGCTGTTTTTTGCAATACCATTATAGTATAAATCTGTTGGCGGTTTTTTTTGTGAAAAAGGGATGTTTGAAATAACGACGTCAAATTCTTTATCTCTGGGATGCATAAGACTATTTATTTTTTGCACACCAGAATGACCGTCACCCTGCAAAATCATATTCATTTTTGCAATACGAGCAGTAGTAGTTAATTCGCCACCAAAAATAGTTTGTGTTTTTAATAATTCTTCACTGCTCGAATCATCAATAATGGTATTCTCTTTTATATATTTGAACGCTTCGGTTAAAAATCCCCCTGTACCACAAAATGGATCGTACACTCTTTCTTTAAAGACGGGATTTGCCAAATGAACAATCGTTTTGACAATATGGCGTGGAGTAAAATACTCACCTAAATCATTGTCAGTTGATGTTGTTTTTTGTAGAAAATACTCAAAAGCATCACCTTTAATGTCTGTATCAATTGTACTAAGGATAAGCGGATCAAGACGCTCAATAATTTCCCGTATAGTTTTCGGATTTTCTATAAATAATTTAGTAAAAACATCCCCTCCATATTCTTTTTTGATTTCTTCTATTACATATCCGTTGATAAATCCTAGAATATCTGTATCCTTTTGATTTTTTATTGATGTCCAATAATCATGTTTGCCGTTTTCACTCAATAACTTTAAAAAGAGTATATTTGCAAATTCACTTAGTCGTTCAATTCCAGCCCTCAAGCCCTCTGCGCGTAATGTGTTATTTAAATCTTTGAATACTCTGATTAGCTCTTGTCTAGAAATGACAACATTTTTAGGAAGTGTATAAACTTCATTAGAATTTTCTTTTAAAAACTCTAATGCCTCCCTTTCTCTTAATAATTCTCTTACTTCTTCTCCGTTAAGAATTAATGGTTTTTTGTTTACTAAAAAACGAGTCTCACAGTAAGCGCCATTCATAGCAAAAATAAGAGGTGCATTCAATGCTTGTGCGTATCGTTCTCCCTGCTCAAGTGCTTTTTGTAGATCGATCCCTCCTTTTTTTGCCTCAATTATTCCTATCGCCTTTTTAGTCTCTGTTTCATACAAAATATAATCAGGATGCTTGCCTTTTAATTTTTTCTTTAATTGTTCATCTTTTGGACTTTCAAGATGAACATTACAATTTGGATCGGATGGATCAATAATCCAGCCTTTATTTTTTAAGTTGTTATCTATTATATAGCGTGTATCTGCTTCCATAGCTATTTATAGTAACAGAATAGTTTATCGATGTTAAGCATTATGCTCACAGGGGATACATGTGGATAACCTCCAACTATTCGCTCATGGATTCGATTGTCTTCCTGTCGCTTGGAATCGGTAGCGTCATAATAAATGTCGTACCTTTTCCCTGCTCTGAAACAAAACGAATGGTTCCTCGATGTTCGATGATAATGTTTTTTACAATGTACAAACCCAAACCCGAGCCCAGCGTGTCCTTTTCTTTTGCATACCCACCTCGGAAGAATTTCATAAATACGCGGTCGTGTTCATCTTGTGGGATACCGATGCCATGATCCTCAACCTCGACGATAAACCGCTGCTCTTGCGCATACACGCGAACGTGCACCTCTGTTCCTGCGCGAGAATATTTTACTGCGTTATCAACAATATTTTGAATCGCGATACGAAACTTGTGAACATCAACATCAATAAACGAGAGCTGGGCAGTTTTTTGCACGTACCGCACATGCACACCACTCCGTTCGGCATCTAGATCTGCGTGCTCAACAATCTCCTTGATAATTTTTGCGGCGTTGGTGCGCGTAAATGTGTACTGCAAACGGCCTTGTTCGATTTCTGAAACATTCAACAGATGATTAACAGTTTCGATCACCTCTTCGTTGCGCTCAAATGCCTGATTGAGTAACCGACGTTGTTTTTCAGTGACGGGACCTGCATCACCATCAGACATCATTTTAAAAAACCATTTGATTGCAGCAAGTGGCGTACGAAGCTGATGCGCCGCAGTAGAGATAAAATCAGATTTTACTTCTTCAATTTGTTTTTCACGAGTATCGTCGTGAAGGACTTTGAGCCAAAAAACAATATTGCCTTCTGCAGAGCGTACCGGAATGGAATCGATGGTAAGATACAGTGTCGCGCCTCCACGCTCAAGCACAACCTCTTGATCAAGGAGTTTATGTGGCGTTTGGTCGCGCAAAATAGTGATAAGCGGAGTGTACGCTTTTGAAAAGCGGCGTGTATCAAGCAATATGGGTTCATCATTTGCCACGTTCAACAGTTCACGCGTTGTTTGATTATTAAGAATCACGGATCGATCTTTATTGATGAGAATGATTCCATCAATTAATGATTGGAATAATGACTTCGTCGTGTCTTGTTCAACAAGGAGCTGGGCAGTGCGCTCTTGAATCAAACGGTTGATGAACACGGAAAGAATACCAACGAAAAAAAGTGTAATGGATACGGCGAGCATCTGACTAATCACCAACTGAGCGCTCGTATCACGAATCATTGGAGCGTCGAACGGATTGAGATGAGGAAAAATATTCAAGTACTCTAAAATAATCATCATGTCATAACAAAAAATAGCGGCGCACGCTGTGATAATGACAAAAAAATCGCTGAGCAAAATGGTTGCCATGAGGATTGTGAACACATAGAGCAAAAATCCAATGCTGGTCACACCACCCGTTACATAGATAATGCCAGTAAAAAAGATAATATCGACAATAACCTGTGCTACACTCAGGCTGCGTATTTTTCTGGCCGACAACTCGGTTCTTAGTATGATGTGGTACACGGCGTTATACACTGCCGGAACAAGTGACAAAACAATCCACAGTACCCACAAACCCACAGTATGAGTGTTGTACATCATGTGCTGTATGAAGCCAAGTAGGGTAAAGCCAAGGACCAAAAACCAGCGTGTGATGACGATCCGTCGCAAGGAAAAAATAGTGTGCGAGTCGTAGAGGGTGGAAGCTTGCATGGTTTATAGTATACACAGCGCTCTTTTTTTTCGCTATACTCTTGAGTATGATTGGCATGCAATGGATTCCAAATAGCATTACCGGGCTTCGCGCAGTATGTGCACTCTATATTGCATGCGCACTTTTCGTGCCATCATTAGCATGGCTTGTGCCAGCAGTTGCGCTCATTGGCGTACTTTCCGACAAGCTCGACGGCACACTCGCGCGCATACTCAATGCCCAAACAGTGCTCGGCAAACGACTTGAGTCGGTTGTTGACCCGCTGTTTTCGGTCTGCGGCGGCGTGTACGTACTTCTGCGCACAGACTTCCCTGTAGGATTTTTTTGGTACGGCCTCATTCTCTTCATTCTTACCTCATTGCCTCGCTTCTATATCTATCTTCGATACAAAAAATTCTTCTCTGAAAAGTCTGAGATCACACGCTTCAGCACAGCGCTCATTTTTCTGACGATCCTTCTCTACATTTTTCAAGTTCCGTATCGAGAATATCTCGTATATATCGAAACTGTTCTAGGAACGCTCACGTGCATAAATTACGTGCGGCTACAGATGCGCTTCATAGAAAAACAAAAACGAGCTGTGTAGAGCTCGTTTTTAAAATTACTTTTTCCAACGCTTTCCTGAAAGGGAAAGTAACATGTGTAAAAATGTACGAACGCCATACCCGGATGCACCTTCTGGCACATAGGACTTTACTACGCGATCAACCCATGCCGGGCCGGCAATATCAAGGTGAGCCCATGGAGTTTTTTCAACAAACTTTTGTAAAAACATTGCGCCCATGGTCGTGCCTGCCCAGTTGACTGGAGGCAAGTTGTTGAGGTCAGCAATTTTACTTTCAAGGAACACTGCATAGTCATCAACAAGTGGCAGCGGCCAAAGATTTTCGTCCGTTGCTGTAGCACTTGCAGTAATTGCGTCCACAAGTTCGGGATTGCTTCCCATGATACCGGCGTATTCTTGACCAAGAGCATAAATTGCAGCACCGGTGAGAGTTGCAGCGTCAACGAGAATATCCGGTTGGATATTTTTCTCGGCCCACGCGAGTGCATCGGCAAGCACAAGTCGACCTTCGGCGTCGGTGTGTCCGATCTCAATGGTTTTTCCACTATAACTTGTCACGACATCGCCCGGCTTCATTGCTGAGCCCGATGACATATTTTCTGTTGCAGCAATCACGCCATGAAATTCGATGTTTGGTTGTAGCTCTTCAAGCACGGAGAACATACCAATGATCATACCAGCGGCTGCCATGTCGTATTTCATCCCATCCATGTGTACTCCCGGTTTTACTTGCAAACCACCGGAATCAAAAGTGATGCCTTTGCCGCACAATGCAAACTTCATTGCTGCCTTCATTGCACTCTTTGGGCCTTTTGGAGTGTAGCGCAAATGAATGAGGTATGGTTCTTGCTCAGAGCCAGAAGCAACCGCGAGAATGGTGTTCAGTCCAAGCTTCTTCATTGCAGCGCGATTGTACGCAGTGACTTTCACGCTCGATGACGTAAGCTTTTGCGCGCTCTTCAGAAGCACGGTTGGTGTCATGTGGTTTGCCGGCGCGTTGATCAAATTACGAGCATACACAGTACCTTGTGCAAAGAGAGAACCAAGGCGGATGCCTTTATCAATTGTGCGTTCATATTTTTTTGATGCGACGTATGCGATATGTGTCAGCGGTTTCTTTTTTGCATCTTCTTCAGTTTTGTATTGCGCGTATTGATATGTAGCTAGAATGACAGATTCAGCAAGCGCTTGTGAGAGCGTTTCAACCGATGATACATCTTGAGAAACACATGCATCGAACATTACCCCCATACGCGTCATTTTCATACGTTGCACAAGTTGCGCGCCGCTCCCGATCATGCGGCGAGCGCGCTCTGTCGTCCACTGTTCTTTTTTTCCAATACCGTAAAACACAACGCGGCGCACAGAAGAGTTGTCGTCGGTTGAACGCACAAGTAGAGTGGTGTTCCATTTTCCTGTAAATGCTTCGTCATGCGCAACATCCTGTGCGTGTGAAAAAGCGTTTGTGATTGCAATTGGCAACTCAGGTAATACTTTTGCGTCCTCCAACACGGGTACGAGCAACACATCAAGTGCGGTACTCTGTATGTGCTTTACGTCAAGAAATGTCTGTTTCATAAAAATACAGTGGGTTAATATGTGGCTATCATACGAAAAAAAATCACGACTCGCAAATAGGTTGACTTTTGAAGGAAAAAATGGTAGAATAACGCCACAAAATTTAGTATAAATACATGAATATATCTTTAGATATAAAGGATTTGCAGGTGAATGTCCGTGGCACAGAGGTGCTGCACGGCATTGATTTACAAGTCCCAAAAGGCGAGATCCACGCCATTATGGGTCCAAACGGTTCAGGAAAATCAACTCTTTCCATGACGGTCTGTGGCCATCCTTCGTATGAAGTAACGAAAGGCTCGATACAGTTCAAAGGCCAAGATATTACCACCCTCTCTCCTGATAAGCGCGCAAACCTCGGGCTGTTCTTAGCATTCCAACAACCACAAGCAATTCCTGGAGTGCGCATCAACACATTTTTGAAACAGGCTGTGAACAGCAAACGACGTTTCCTTGATCCTAAATATGCTGGTCTCAAAATTCGTGAATACCGCGAGCTGTTGCAAAGCACGATGGAACGCCTCAAAATCAAACCCGAGTACGCTGAACGCTACCTCAACGATGGTTTTTCTGGCGGCGAAAAAAAGAAAGTAGAAATTTTACAGCTTGCGCTTTTGCAACCCGACATCGCCATTCTCGATGAAATCGACTCAGGTCTCGACGTTGACGCGCTCAAAATTGTTGCTGACGGCGTGAACATGCTCCACAAAGAAAATGGAATGGGCGTACTCATCATCACCCACTATCCTCGCATTTTGAATTATCTTAAACCTGATGTTGTGCACGTCTTGATGCACGGCAAAATTGTGAAATCAGGCGACGCACAACTTGCACACGACATCGAAGAACGCGGATACGATTGGCTCACACAATAACTCACAGAATATATGAGTGATCCGATTTTCAGTAAACTTGATCGCGAGGCGTTTGAGCATCGTAACAACGACGCGTACGCACAAAAAGCGAAGCGCGGCCTTTCCGAGGAGTTGGTGCGCATAATTTCACGCGACAAAAACGAACCGCAATGGATGCTTGATTTGCGTTTAGAAGGTTTGCGTTTGTTCAATGAAAAACCTCTCCCAACGTGGGGTCCTGATTTGTCGCACTTAAAATTCGACGACATCATTTACTATGCGAGCCCAAACGACGTTGTGGAGGGCAATACATCCTGGGAACAAGTACCTGAAGATATAAAAAAAACATTTGACCGCTTGGGTATTCCTGAAGCGGAGAAAAAAATGCTGGCTGGCGTTGGCGCACAGTACGAATCCGAAACCGTTTACCATCGCTTAAAAAAAGAGTGGGAAGAAAAAGGTGTCATCTTTTTGGATATGGATGAAGCCGTAAAACTGCATCCAGATTTAGTGAAAGAGTATTTCATGAAATGCGTTCCACCAAAAGATCACAAGTTTGCAGCGCTTCATGCTGCAGTGTGGTCGGGCGGCACATTTTTGTACGTGCCAGCTGGCGTGAAGATCACTCACCCACTTCAAGCCTACTTCCGCATGAACGCAAAAAACATGGGGCAATTCGAGCACACGCTCATGATCATCGAAGAAGGTGCTGACGCGCACTACATTGAAGGTTGCTCCGCTCCAAAATATGGCGCGCGCAGTTTGCATGCTGGATGCGTTGAAGTGTTTGTGAAAAAAGGTGCTCGCATGCGCTACTCCTCTGTCGAAAACTGGAGCTCTGATACGTACAACCTCAACACCAAACGTGCAATCGTGCACGCTGACGCTCACATGGAATGGGTGGGCGGTAACATGGGCTCAGGCCTCACCATGCTCTATCCATGTTCTATTTTGCTTGGCGAGCGCGCACACGCAGAACACCTCGGCATCGCGTTTGCTGGCGAAGGTCAACTGCAAGACACTGGCGCAAAAGTGTTTCACAGCGCTTCACATACCACATCAAACATCGTGATGAAAAGCTTGTCAAAAGATGGCGGCATTTCAGTATATCGCGGTTTGATTCAGGTGGCTCCGCACGCAAAAGATATTGTGTCGAATGTAAAATGTGACGCGCTCATTCTCGACGATCACTCACGCTCAGACACCATTCCAACAATGAAGATTCACAACAATACCGCCTCTGTTGCGCACGAAGCGTCGGCTGGAAAAATTTCTGAGGAAGATGTCTTCTATTTGCAAACACGCGGACTCTCTGAAGACGAAGCAACGTCAATGGTCGTCAACGGTTTCATTGAACCAATCGTCAAACAACTGCCACTTGAATACGCGGTGGAAATGAATCGCCTTATCGAACTTGAAATGGAAGGCTCTGTTGGATAACTATGCAGACACTCCTCTCTTCTCAACTTTCTTCAAACACACGCATTACTGAAAATTGTGCGCTGATTTTGGATAACTACAACCTCTTGAATATCACCGTCGCTCCGCAGTGCGTTGTGTCGATCATCATCCTTACCAAAACTCATGCGCCTTCTGAGTACACGCTTTCACTCACGCTCGAAGATGGCGCTCGCGTGACCATGTGGTCAGCAACATTCGCTTCGCTCGCTCTCAAGATGACAACGCACCTTGTTGGCAACGATAGCGTTTTTGAGCACCACGCACTCTATGTCGGTAAAGAAAAAATGCAGATCACAGAGCACCTGCGTTGCGTGCATACAGGGCAGCACACCATGTCACGCACTGTTGTGCACGGACTTGCACTCGACCAAGCACAGATCGATGTAAAAGGAATGATCGACATCGCACTCTCAGGGCACAAAGCTGACACGCACTTTGGTCATGAAGGGTTGTTGCTCTCAGCTCGTGCTCGCATCGACGCAGAGCCGGGTTTGCAAATCAAAACAAACGATGTAAAAGCAACACATAGCAGTGCCGTGCATTTTATTCGCCCAGAGCAATTGTTCTACTTGCAAACGCGCTCGCTTGATGAACAGAGCGGCAAACGCATGATCGCTGAAGGCTTTCTTGAGTCTGCACTTCCTCGCATTCCGCTTGATGATATGCGCGAACAGATTTCTCAACTCATTCAATCATCAATTGAACATATATGATTGACTCACATTCAATTCGCAAAAATATTCCTGCGCTCGCAAACGGCGTGGCGTATTTGGACAGTGCTTCAACGACACTGAAACCCCAAACTGTGATCGACGCGATGAATGCCTACTACCAAGAGTTTCCTGCCAACGTGCATCGCGGTGTATATCACATGTCGGAGCGTGCAACAGCAGCGTACGAACATGCGCGCGAACAGGTGCAGCATTTCGTGAATGCTCGCTTCCCTGAAGAAATTATTTTTACCTCCGGCACAACAGAATCGCTCAATATGGCTGCGCGCATGTGTGCACAAAGCATGCGCAAAGGTGATAGCGTTCTGCTTACTTATTTTGAACACCATTCCAACATCGTACCGTGGCAACTCATTGCGCAAGAAAAAGGTGTTGAGCTACTCTACCTTCCTGTTACAGAGAATGGCGAGATTGATGTTGAGGCGTTTGACCGCATTATAAAACCGAACACAAAAATACTCGCTGTCACACACATCTCAAACGCGTCTGGCATTGTATCTCCTCTTTCACAGCTGGTTGCAAAAGCGCGCGCTCACGGTATGCGCGTTATCGTCGATGGTGCACAAAGTGCTCCACATATGCCGATCGATGTACAAGCGCTCGATGTCGACTTTTTTGCCTGTTCAGCGCACAAAATGCTTGGTCCAACAGGCGTTGGTTTGCTCTACATTCGCAAAGAACTTCATGATTCAATCGAGCCTGTCGTTGGTGGCGGAAGTATGATTCGCGAAGTATCGCTGCATTCTTCAACATGGGCTGATGCCCCTGCAAAATTCGAAGCAGGCACTCCAAATATCGCTGGTGTGATTGGCTTTGGCGCAGCAGTTTCGTACTTACACTCTTTCGGCATGGATGCTGTGAACGCATACATTACACAACTTTCAAAGAAACTCTACACAACTCTTGAATCACTCCCCTACATTCACATTCTCGGCAGTAGTTCACACGAGCATCAACACGGCATCGCTTCGTTCATTATGGACGGTGTGCATCCACACGATGTTGCAACCATTCTTGACCAAGAACATCTCGCTGTGCGCGCTGGGCATCATTGCGCACAACCACTGATGAAACTCTGGGGTGTTCCGGCAACAACGCGAGCGAGTCTCTACATCTATAATACTACGGAAGACATTGAACGCTTGAAATACGCTCTCGAAAAAGTATACTCAATTTTTCATCGCAACTAATATGGACATGTATCAAGAAGAGATTTTGGAACACTACCGCCATCCACATCATCATGGCAAGCTTGAGCATGCAACAAAAATACAAGCGGAACACAATCCGTTGTGCGGCGACAAACTCACATTTTATCTTGAGATCAAAAACAATGTAGTTGTTGATGTCAGTTTCGAAGGTGAGGGCTGTGCGATTTCGCAAGCCGCTGCGTCGATGCTTACAGACGAGATTATTGGTAAACCGATTACAGAAATACAACAACTCCAAAAAGAACACGTGCTCAATATGCTTGGCATTGAACTTGGCCCTACACGCCTTAAATGCGCACTACTCTCATTACAAGGCATCACTCGCGCACTGAACTCATAACAGGGATACATACAAAAACATCCGCTCATTGCGGATGTTTTTTATTTAACGAACAACGGAAATTGTTGAACTGTTTTCAGCGCCGGGAGCGCATACCGTAACGCGGTTGTTGCTGCTCTTGGTAACGTAATATCCAGCGCCGGAAGCGTCGCCGGTTGTTGGGTCTGCAGGGATAGAAGTGAGGTACTCTTCAGAAGCGGTTAACACTGAAAGATCAACCATGCCAGAGCAACTTTCGGCACCTGTTGCACAAATTTCATTACCGCTAGTATTACAGGTTGTACCTGTTGCGATAGATGTTGGCAAGCTACCATTATTGTCGAGCGCGTATTGATAGATAGCATTTAACAGTGTGGTGACATCAGCGCGACGCTGTGCATTGCGTGTGTCGCCCAATTGCTTGTTTGGATTAATAGCCAAAATGACGATACCTGCCAAGATGCCGATTGCAGCCACAACCAGCAAAATTTCCAGCAATGTAAAGCCGTTGTGTTTTGTTCTCTCCATACAAAAACGATAACGAAATGATTTAATCTTTTTTATAGTATGACATATTAGCTATAAAATCACAAACTAAAAGTCGGCAACACGCTGCCAAGAGCTCACAACGGAAGGATGCCCCACACTTGAGAGCGTTGCACTCACGCGCTGCGTTGTACGACCAACCGTAGACTCAACATTCACAACACGATTAACATCCCCAGAACCTTCAACAGAAACAACCACGCAACTACCATTCGTAAGAGTGAGTGTTGTGCCGCCGCTGTATGCGGTATCTCTTTCTAATTGAATGATCGCCTCTTCCACACACGCATCATTTAACGCGCGAGCTTGCGATACCTCTTGCTGCACTTGTGCAGTTTGTAATACCGAAGAGCTCAAAGTTAATAAAGCAACGGCAATACTCGATGCGAGAGCACCGGTGACGAGAACGGAGATCAGCAAAATGTATCCGTTATCGTCGTGTGAATGTAGAGGTGAATGTGTCGGCATATGCGTATTCTGAACGACCTGAAATATTATGTGTACTCACTGTAAATGAAACAGTGATTGAGTCGCGAGTTGTGCCTGAAGCAACATTGGTGAATGACAGACCACTCACTTCTACAGTATCTGAATTCAGAGTATACACTCCTGAGAGATCTTCAACTATCAGATCTGTATGTTCAATAGAAATAGTACGAGTGCCATAGTCAACATCATACATGCTTACCTCCAATACATCCCCTTGATTACTTGGCGTAGGCGTTGTAACGCTGCTCGCTTGTTGAATGGAATCTTGGATAAACTGCATAATGACACCTCCCTGTTGCTCAACTTCACGTTGCGCGTTGTTGTGAGTACGTCCATTAATAAACAGAAAAAAGAAAGAAATAATGGTCGACAACATCAGTGCGGTCACTCCGATGTACAACAATAATTCAAGAATAGTAAACCCGTTATTGCGCGTCATACAATAGTGTTACATGGTGTAAAATAGGACTCACAGCACCGTCGCTTGTGAATGTCACCTTGTACTGTATCCACTCATAGCCATTAAGTGCCGTTGGTATCAATGAAGTTGTTGCGTCAAAAAAATCTCCTGAGCCCTCAGCTCCATACCATGCGGTCCAATCACCGGGTACGCCTGAATCATCGGGCGCAACACGCACCTGAAGTTGTACATCGCACTCGGAACATGCAGAGGTATCTTTTGATACACTCACAACAGTGCTATTGGATACTGCGCCTAATTCAAATGCTGAGGAGGTAAGCTCTGCCGTGGTACCAATACCAGCTGAGATGTCTTGCTCATACCGAAGGTCTATCGCATCAAGAGTGATCTGATCACTTCCTTCAGACACAAAAAATACTTTAAACTGTAGCGTGCCATTGGGCAAAGTGAGGGTGCGTAAATTTGCAGTAAGCGTTGAAGCGGCATTGTAATCAGTATCACTGCTTGGAGTTATCCACGCGGCACCATTCCAATATTTCCATGTGGCGCCATCATCATTTGAAACTTGATAGTATAATTGAGATGTTCCACTTGTGGTCGCAGTTTCTGTCCAACGTACCACAGCGTTGAGTGCGGTTGGGTGAAATGAGCTTGCAAGAGTGAGCGTTGGTGTGGTCGTGGGATAATACACACCGAACGGATGGTCGGGAACGGTAAAATTACTGGAATACCGAGCAACACTTGAAACACGGACCTCATCAAGCGTTCCATTAAAACTTGCTGTCGATGCGCCGCTCAGCATAAATGGCGTGGTTGTATTTGCAGCATCATCACTATACGATGTTGAGCCAAGCATCTCTCCGTTCACAAACACTTTGAGCGAGCTGCCATCATAGACACCGGCAACATGGTACCACTCGCCTGTAGTGATAGCCCCGGTCGGGGATGATACAAGCGCCGAGGAAGATCCGTTGCGCACCTGGAAAGCAAGTTCGCCAAGATTTCCCACAAACAGTTGATAGCCTTGCGTATCTGTGGTGACCCCCCATTTACCTGCAATCACATCGTTGCCTGAAAATGTGGTTTTGTGTATCCATGCTTCAACGGTAAACTCTCCAGTCATATCAAGACCCGTCTGTGAACCATCTGCAATGGATGCATACTGATCCGTTGCGTCAAATCCAATTCCGGAAGCAAACTGACCCGAGGCATCATAGGTTGGCGATCCTGAAGTACTGAGATCGTTTGAATTTCCAGAGTAGTCAATGAAATCTCCACTCGCTTCATTCAAATGCCACAAACCCACAGTAGCACTGTCAGGCGCTGAACCGCCCCCTTGTAGCACAGCGGCCCCTCCTGAAATAGTGATGTCAGATGAGTAGGTATACTCTGCCGCTGTATCAAAGTCCCACGTTTGGTTAAGCTGGCAGGTCACGGACACTGTATCTAGAGAAGCTGGATCATCTCCTTCTGAAGAAAAAATGGCCCGCCAATAGAGGGTTTTTTCTGTGGTGGTAAAATTATTAATGTTCACGTTCACAGAAGATGCTGTACTGGCATTTGATACACCACTTGCCGTGGCCCATGTTGAACCATTCCAATATTTCCATGTGGTAGCGTCGTCAGAAATTTGATACATAATGCTACTACTGCCAGAAACTGTGGTGCTATCTGTAAAACGCGCCCAATACGCAATATTCGTTGGAGTGTATGGCTCGCTTATAGTCAGTGTTGGGTGTGAAGAGTCATAATATATACCGAATGGATAATCGGGAACCGTAAAATTACTTGTATAGCGGGCAACATCTGAGAGACGGACTTCGTCAAGTGTTCCATTAAAACTTGCTGTTGAAGCGCCGCTCAGCAAAAAATTAGAGGTTGAATTGTTAATACCCGCACTATACGCTGTTGAACCAACCATCTGGCCATTCACATAGATTTGTATCGTACTTCCATCATACACTCCAGCGACGTGATACCACGTGCCTGTGGTCACCGCTCCAGCAGGTGAAGTTCCAATGCCCAAAGAAGCGCCGTTGCGAAGCTGCAAAACTACCGCTCCCGTATTTCCAATAGAAAACTGGTAGCTCTGCGCTGCTCCTGTTGACCCCCATTTACTCACAATAAGATCAGTGCCGGAAAACGCGGTCTTCTTTACCCACGCCTCGACAGTCATCGCACCGATAATGTCGAGGCCAGTGTGCGCAGCATCAGTAATAGATGCGTAATGATCGGTTCCACCGAATCCAATCGCGGAACCAAACTGCCCTGTGCTGTCATAGGTGGGGAGCCCTGTTGGTGTAAGCGTATTATTTTTTCCTGAAGTATCTGCAAAATTTCCGGATGATTCATTTAAGTGCCATAAAGCAACGGTATTGCTGTCAGGAGCCGAACCATGTGCAACTAATGATGCTGTGCCACCAGAAACCTCTATGTTATCTGCATCGTACACATACTCCGACGCTGTCTCCAAATCCCATGTCCGTTCACCACAACCGGTTATTGGAGCCATCTCCACTTGCCCTGTGGTTGACACTAAAAGATTGCCGCTATCACTATCATACTTACTCGCATCAGCCCATACGCTTTGACCACTTCCCCCATCCCAATTGGTTTGACTCCACGCAGAAGTGTCCCAATGCGTGACCACTGTCTGCGTGCTATATGAACGTGCTGCAGCAAATTGCCCTGTCCAGTTAATCGTAACAGTCACATACTTTGCAGTCACATCAGTATATGAACTTGGACATGTCTCAATCTCATCTGAAGCGTTGCGACATACTGCATCGAGAGTGATCGTGCGTGTATAACTACCAAGTGTGTCGGTAGTTCCTTCACCAACCCACTGCCATACACCAAGCGCATCAGTAACACCACTCTGTGTCATCGTCATACCATTCCACGCCGCTTCACGTAACGAACGCACGGCTTCGATGCCTTGCTCTGCAAGCTGTAATGCATGAGTACGTTGTTGATGTGCTGTCGATGACTGGTATGCATACGCCAAAGCGCCAACAAGACCTGAGGTAAGCAATGCAAACACAGCGATACTCATGAGCGCATCAATTAAACTAAATCCATTGTGCGGAAAAAAACGCATATGTTATTGGATACTTACCATACCACGAGAAGAGAGTTGAATGTTCGCAACTTTACCATCTACATCAGTAAGCGTCAGAGTTCCTGTTGTTGTTGGCAGAGCAGTGAGCTTTTCAAATACAAACTCTGATGTACCCGAAATAGTGATAGTGTTTGATATTTCAAAAGTGATGTCCTCTACTTCTACACGTGTTGCATACGTATTGCCAGAAAAAACAACAATGCGGCCAGTAGTGACATACACACCCCATTGCGTATCATTAATTTGCGCCCGCGCATAATGTTCTGCTTGCCGAATTGCTTGCACCGTACTATCTGTCGCAAGAGAGAGACCATTCTTTGTATAATACGAACGGGAAAAAGGAATGACCATGCTCGTCAAAATCGCGATCATGGCGACTGAGAGTAACAGCTCGAGTAAGGTAAAACCTGAGCGCTGCATATCTTCTATACTCTTAATCCGCCGATCAATGAGTAGACAGGAAGCACAACAGCAAGCGCGACAGTAATAACCCCGAGCCAAACAATCACCAAAAGAATTGGTTCTAAGATCACTGATAAATTTTTTGTCGTGTTGGTAATTTTTTCTTCATACATCACACCAATGTCTAACAGCGTTTTTGGTAATGCTCCCGATTGCTCCCCTGCAACAACGAGCTGCTCAATAGATGAAGGAAACAGTTTGCGTATATGGTGGTATTGTGCAAAAAAAATACGTAGGGGCTGTCCATCATTGACCGCACGCGCCGCACGAAGATAGAATTTTTTATACTTGTAAAAAATTGCAGACTGCGCAACTGAATCAAGCGCTTCGACAATAGGAAGCCCGGCATCCAACAGCGTCCCTAACATATATCCTAAGTGGGAAATTTCTATTTCTTGTACCAGCTTGCGCACACCGGGCAAAAGAAGTAAGAGTGCTTGGCCTGTAAATCGTGTCCGATGCCAGATAAAAACAACATATATCAACACACACAGACCAATAAGTATTGAAGGCACAATAATTGCTCCATGCCGTCCAAACTCAGCTCCAACAATAATAAGTAAACGAGTCACAAGAGGAAGATCAACATCAAGTTGAGCAAAGATGGTTGTAAGTTTTGGCAAAATAAACCACGAAATCCCTAAACCAATAATAACAGTGAGCATTAATACGAATCCGGGATACAGCAAGGCTGAACGAATACGTGCGGCAAACTCTCTATCGCGCCGTTGTTGCCCTACAACGATTTTAAGGTTTTCCGGTAAACGCCCACTTTGTTCACCGATACGCACAAGCGACACAACGTGACGTGGCATGAGTTGAGAGGCATCTAATGCTTGCCACAAAGGAAAGCCTGCATCCACATCGTCACGCAATTTTCGAATAATTTTACGTAAGCGATTTGATTTTATATCTTCTTGTGCGCTTTCTAAAATGTGGATCATGTCCATACCGGCCGCAAGAAGCATGGTCACATGTTCGATGAATAACAATTTCTCATCAGCAGAAATGGAGATGTTGTTCAAAAAACGATTCAGTTGTGTTGGACGCGGCGTTTCGTTCATGTTTTGAATTTATGGATTAGCCACGCGGAGTAGCTCATCAATTGTTGTGATGCCATCGGTCACTTTATCAATACCATCTTCAAACATACTGCGAGCGCCATTTTTCTCTGCCATTTCCCATACTGTGTGACTCGATGGTCGCTCCAAAATCAATTGACGTAACGCTTCGTTCATCACAATCATTTCGAATATAGCAACACGGCCGCGAAACCCGGTATTATTACAATCGCGACATCCTTTTCCTGCGTATAATGTAATTGTGCCACTCAGCATACCCTTCAGTTGTGGATATTTTTTTACTATATCCACTGCTTTTTGAGAACGACTCACACGACAACGCTCACAAATTTTTCGCACCAAACGTTGAGCAATAACCAACTCAAGTGTAGACGCTAACAAAAATGGTTCAACGGCCATGTCGAGTAGACGCGGAATCGCCGTTGCTGCGTCGTTTGCATGAAATGTAGAAAGCAAGAGATGTCCGGTAAGAGCGGCATTCACTGCAATCTCAGCCGTCTCTGTGTCACGAATTTCTCCAACCAAAATAATGTCTGGATCTTGACGCACAATAGAACGTAAACCTTTTGCAAACGTAATGTGTGTTTGTGCGTTGACCTGAATTTGATTCACACCTGAAATTTTGTACTCAACAGGATCTTCGATAGTGGTAATGTTTACCTCAGGATCATTCAACTCTTTGAGCGCGGCATACAACGTTGTTGATTTGCCTGACCCTGTTGGGCCTGTTACAAGAATCATACCAAACGGCTTGTTGTATGCTTTGACCAGCACCTCATGATCTTTTTCCGAGAGACCAAGGTCGGTAACCGCGAGTCCGCGAACATACTGCGAGAGTAAGCGCATCACCACCTTTTCTCCCTCAATGGTTGGGATAATCGAGATGCGGATGTCGGCAACGTACTGCTCTTTTTCGTAATGCATTGCACCATCTTGCGTTGAAAAGTGTTCATCAATGCGCAAGCGACCCTGCACTTTAATGCGATTCAAAATACTTTCGTAATACGTACGAGCAATTTTTCCTGCATCTTGCAAAATACCGTCCACGCGAAAACGGATAATGACTTGTTCTTTCTGGGGTTCAATATGAATATCTGACGCACGAAAAATAAGTGCATCTTGAATAATTTCATCGATCAACTCAGGAGCAACACGTGTTTGAGAAGATAAAATTTTGCTAAAACGCGTGTCCAAAGTTTTGCGATATTTTGCCAAGGCGGCATTTATATCTTCACTTAAAGAATATGCGACTTCGATTTTCCTTTTTGGAAAGAGCGGGGCGAGCACTTTTCGAATATCTTTAACCTCCGGCTGATCGGTCGTGACTGTAATACTGTCGGTAAAATCCTTGCAAAACAATATGCGATGCGCTTTTGCAATATCTTCAGGAATACGATCAATTTGCTCGCGTGTCGGTTGATGGGTATTCAAATCAATATATGGAATGTGAAAATATTCAGCAATGGCCTGCCCTAATAAATCGTGGGTCAAAATATTTTCAGATTGCAAATACTCGATAACAGAAATGTGATGAGCGTCAGCAAATTTACTGGCAACATTCATGTCTTCCCCAGAAACATAATTCTGCTCAACGAGTAGTGTGCGTAAATCGGCCTCCTTCAATTCCATAGAATTTTTTATGCTCCTAAATAACGATTTACCTTTTCCACAACTTGTGCAATCGTCACGTTGGATTTCACATAATAATCAACAGCGCCAAGTGTTTTGACGCGTTTCATATCTTCTTCTTGAGAAAGATTCGAAGAGACAATAACAGGAACAGAATTTTTGCGTTTTTTCAGCTCTTCCAAAAAATCAAAGCCGTTCATTTTTGGCATGATAAGGTCAAGTAAGATCAAATCAAATGTATTTTTTTCAATACACTGTAGTGCTTCTTCTCCATTCATAGCGAGCTCAACATCAAATCCGCTATGCGAGAGTTTGAGTTGGAGTGCTTTTGCAATTGGTTTTTCATCTTCCACAATCAGAAGACGTTTTTTGTGTTTTGATGGCATGCGTGTTATTTTATATTTAACGATACTATACCATTTCCTAGGAAAAAATCCAAATGCATTCACAAGAGAGTCTTTCGCAGATGAGCGAGATAGCGCGCGAGGCGGGCAAAATACTTTTAGAGTACAAAAATCGTCCGTTGGAAAAATTTCACAAAGGAACGCAAGGTGACTTTGCTACAGCAGCTGACTTGGCAGCACAAACATATATTGTTTCCGAAATTCAAGAACGCTTTCCTGATGATGGAATTATTGCCGAAGAAGAAAATTGTTCAATCCCCTCACGTTCTGGATACACGTGGGTTATAGACCCTATCGACGGCACGCGCAACTACGCATCAGGAAGCGAACATTTTGGTGTCATGATTGGCAGAGTTAATGAAAAAGAGATCACAGAGTCAGTTGTGTATTTTCCGAGTGATGACGTATTGTTTAGCGCAGCGCGACATGAAGGCGCGTTGCGCAACGGTGAGCGTGTTACACCCTCTTTTCCAGCATCGATTCAAAAGGTGCGAGCATGTTTAGCACACACAGATCCAGCGGCGCACACTACTCCAGCTATGGATGCATTACGCTCAATGTTGGCTGCAACTGGCTTTGAACCATGCTCGCTCTTTAGCTCTGCGGCGAATATGCGATCTATTTTAGAAGGCAATCACGATACATTTGTGATTCCCTCCAACTGTGCATGGGATAACTGTGCGCCTGCCTTACTTTTTGAAGAAGCTGGTTTTACAGTTTCAGATTGGAAAAAAGGAAAGATTCATCCACTGTTTGGCACACAACATTTTCTTGCAGCGCCACCAACTGTATACGATGCGATACAAAAAACTCTTGCTGCGTTTTATAACTAATTGAAATTTCGATTCTGTTGAGATCGACCATTTCCACCACGACGTGGTCCAAAATTTCTACGACCCCCAAAACCGCCGCGTGAACCGCCTCCAAATCCGCGACCTCCGCCGCGACCATTGCGACGAGGATTAAAGCTTGCGCCCATTTTCAAATCTGTAGTTGGCACACCTTGAAGCGTTGTACGATCAAGTGTCTTTTTAATTGTACGTTCGATTCTGCGTAACAAATCAGATTGATCAGCAATCACAAATGAGAGTGCTCTCCCCTTGCGACCAGCACGACCTGTACGGCCAATGCGGTGCACATATTCTTCTGGTGACTCTGGAAGGTCGTAATTAATAACAAGCTCCATATGATCGATATCAATACCACGAGCAGCAATGTCAGTTGCCACCAAGATGCGTGAACGTTTTTCTTTCACTGCTTGCAACGCTTTTTTACGTTGAGCAAGAGAACGGCCTGAGTGCAGCTCTTCTGCGCGCTGGTTAGCATCGCGAAGTGCGTACGTGAGTTTGCGTGCTTGATGTTTAGTGCGCGTAAATACCAATACCGTTCCTTCAACTTCTTTGATTGCAGCAAACAACGCATTCATGTGTTGTGCTTTTTCGATGATGATAATTTCTTGTGTGATATCAACTTTCGTTTCTGGAGTTGGAGCGATTTCAATATGTAGTGGAGTGTGCATGATGTCGCGCGCGAGACGAGCAATTTCATCCGGCATCGTTGCTGAAAATAACACTGTTTGACGTTGATCTTTTTCTGGAACATGTTTCAAAATCATTTTGATCTGAGGAGCAAAGCCCATGTCAAACATGCGATCAGCTTCGTCGAGCACCAAGTATGAAGTGCTTGAGAGCATTTTTGGGTTACGTTCAAGATGATCGTTGAGACGACCCGGGGTTGCCACGATCACGCGTGGACGGCGCTTGAGATCGCGCATTTGGCGATCCATTGGAGCGCCACCAACAATAACTGTTGAAAAAATATTAAGCGATTGAGCAAACCAACGGCACACTTCTTCAACTTGGTACGCAAGTTCGCGTGTTGGCACAACAACAAGAGCGTTGCCTTGTGACTGCAACAATTTTTGCATCATTGGCACAACAAACGCCAATGTTTTTCCTGTCCCTGTTTGTGCGATACCCATCACGTCGTCGCCAGCAATCACAGCTGGAATTGCCTGCGATTGAATTGGTGTTGGTGTGGTGATCTTTTTTGATTGTAAAACTCGAACAATACGATCGTGAATGAGCGCGTCATCGTACGAACGCAAGAGAGCGTGAGACACAGCAGAAACCGCTGCATCAGTGTGTGATGTATTCATAAAAACCATGATTATCCCCGAACTCCCAAGGATAATCAGGCCTCAAGTCTTCGGACGGAGCGCCAAAATAGGGCGCAAAATTAAGCGCATAGACACTACCATACCGATCCCATAAAGTCAATGCCCGCTACGATTGTACAGCCGCAAGCGCTCGTGTGTATTGACGAAGCATCAACGCTACGAGGACAATCGAGAGTGGAATGGTGACAATACTTAGATACGGAATGAGTGACAAGATCCAAAACTTCACATAGAGCAGCGGAATGCGTGTCGACACTTTTTGCGTTGCAATGTTATGACGATCAATATACGCGTTCAAGTCACATGCGAACCCCCAGATGCATCGATACAGCCACACGATGTTGAATACAGGAATAAAATTAAACCCTACAGCTTGAGCTGGCGTCATACGCTCATGACCATCGCGAATACTGTTCCACATTTCGTACGTGAAGAAAAAAATACGAACAAGTGCAATGAGAAGAGCTGCAAGCGCTACATACAACCAAACATCTCGCCAATCTGTTTGCCATGCCATGAGAAGCGAAATGTAGAAGACAGCGAGCCCGCCAACAATCGGGACAAAAAGTAAAAAATTATTTTTGCGCATAGATGTGGTATTCGTGATATTATATACAAAGTATATCATTAATTTTATTGTATGGCATGGAATGAACTCACGCCTGAAGAAAAGCATGTGATCGAAGACAAAGGCACAGAACGCGCGTTCACTGGCGAATATGATAACTTTTATAAAAATGGTACGTATGTCTGTCGCAGATGCAACAATCCCCTCTACAGCTCAGAAGCAAAATTCAAATCAGGGTGCGGGTGGCCAAGCTTTGATGACGAGTTCCCTGGCGCTGTGAAACGCACTGTGGACGCTGACGGTTTTCGCGTTGAGATCACATGCAATAATTGTGGTGGTCACCTTGGTCATGTGTTTGAAGGTGAACGTCTCACAGACAAAAATACACGCCACTGTGTAAACTCCCTCTCTATCAAATTCGTCCCTGAGGAAGAAAAATAATCCGCATGGAAAATATTCGGCTCAACAAATTTTTGGTAGCACAAGGTGTGTGCTCGCGCAGAGAGGCTGATAGACTTATTGAAGCTGGGAAAATTTTTATCAATGGTAAACCTGCAACACTTGGCGCAAAAGTGGGTGGCACAGAGGAGATTGTTGTGAACGGAAAAAAAGTCACTGCGCAAAAACGAAAATCAATCATCATCGCTTACAATAAACCTGTCGGCGTTATTTGCACATCCGACCCCTCTGCGCCTGGCAACATCATCGACGCAGTCAATTTTCCTGAGCGCATTTTTCATATAGGCAGACTCGACGTTGCATCAAGCGGATTGATTCTACTTACTAATGACGGCGACTTAGTTAACAAAATCCTGCGCTCAGAAGGCAGACACGAAAAAGAGTATATCGTCAGCATCGATGTTCCAGTTACGCGCGATATGCTCTCAGAGCTCGAAGGCGGCGTGTACATTCTTGGGCGCATGACACTCCCAGCTCGTGCGCAAAAAATCGACACATATGTGCTTTCGCTCACCATCACCGAAGGGCGCAATCAACAAATCCGTCGTATGTGCGAAGTTGTTGGCGCACACGTGGTCGATCTTACACGCGAACGTATTATGAATATTGAGCTTGGTGACCTTCCTCTTGGACAATGGCGCTACCTTACACCCACAGAAGAAAAAGAGTTGCGCGCGCTCCTCACTTAGAGCCTGTCCACGATCTTAAAACCTTGGTCCTCTTCTTGGCGGTAATTCGTCGACAAAAATTTTGGGTAAATTTTGAAAACATGCTCGATGCTGGCTCACATCTTGTATGTGTCCCGCTGCAACAAGACGCTGTGCTATAGCATAATGATCAGATCTTTTGAGCGTAGCAACATGTTGCACAACTTGAGGATCAAGACCCATATGAATGAGCTGAAAAACATATTTTTGCTCATCAATGCCGTTGATCTGACCAAGATATTGAGGCAGTAACTCTGGAGCCTGCGCTAACACGTCTTCAGCAATAGCAGGATGAGCTCTACTATCAAACACATGCAGATTGGAAAGCACCAACTCTTTTGGAAATTCCGCGAGCATAATGCGTGCTGTATCGACATTCAACTGTGTATACTTACCGATGTGTGCAGCGACTAAATCTTTCTTACCACTACTTATAAGTCTCAAAACCAAACCATCATAGGGTACATCACTAAAGCTTCCGAGATGCTTAGCAATTTGTATAACGTATCCATTCTCCAAACCCCATTGCACAACTTCGCGAGAGAGTCCGTAGACTTGATCTAAGTTGTTCATCAATCTATCGCATTGTCCATCTGCAATCAATCTTCTTGCAAGGTGGTCGTAATCCATACTCACAAAACTACGCACATTATCAAACACTGCTAACCCAAACCCATCGTCAATCAACATCTTGGCACATTCCTTGTTCAGTTTTTTAAAAAGTCTTAAAGACACTGCGCACGCGGCATTGTATCCAGCAAGACAGAGAAGTCGGCAAATACCACTATGATATTCATCAGGAAAATAATCAATGTATTCTGGAATATATTTAGGGCAATGCTTTAAAAGCTCAAGAGAAAGAAGTGCGTAGTCTATACCTGAGTATCGTAGTAAATGACCAAGAACGAAAAGCCCCTCACCTCGTTCAATAAGTTTCATTGCCAGTTCGTGATTTGGACCCTGTACATGCTCAATATAAATTGCAACACTCCTCGCTGCTCCGCACTCAACCAGTTGCATAGCCTCCTGCACTCCAATGGGATACTGTAGCTTCACAGTACCTTCTATCCAGCGTAAAGAAGTCATTGCCGCAACATCCGCAACAGTGTTCGCTACCCATTCTCCAATATACACTCGTGTACGCGAAGTCATTGGCGCAGGTGCGTGGACAATCTGATCGAGTTCATGAGCATCAAAAACTGTGCGCATATCCACCATTCTATTACGTCGTTTTTGTAGTCGCACAATTCGGGCACTGGCTTCAATACCAAATCCTTCAATCTTTCTATCAAACTCATGCAGAAAACGTAGATCAGCAGCATCCAGCGACCCTCCTGATTCGTGCAGAGATTCGATCCGATTGAACTGTTGCATATCTCTGAGTTTTGGAAGAAAACGTTCGCCGTGAGGCAGCTCCAGTAACTTAGTTTCCACAACAGGCAACATACGCGCATCCACATTTTGCTTAGACTCTATACCCCGAACTTCAGAGACCAATCCATCAACAACCACCATGGAAACGCGCGGAATAGTTGGGTGACCATCTGCATCATTCGAGAAAAAGAGATGCATATCACCTCCACGCTGGCGGTCGTTGCCCTGAATGTACGCCTTTGCTGATTCAGGGCCTCGTGTGCACCACCCCGTACCAAACTGTTTGATATCATCAACAAGCTTCATATGATCTGAACCTTTTGGATACACTCTCCAACTTCCTTCAGTGATCTGGAGCAACTCTGTATTGATAGGTTTAAAATGTTCAAGTAACCAACCATACATACGAGAAAAATTGTAGCTTTCTACAGCGCCTGCAAATTTTTGTACTTCTATACCATCAATACCATATGCAAGCCCTGGATCAATTTTTTCTTCTTCAGCAAGTTTTTTTCAACTGTCTCAATAGCGATCTGTACGGCAGTCGTGTTCAGATCAGGAAACATATACATCGTTTTTTGTGTACGATTGTTATAGGTACCTCGACCTGTGGGCGAACCCATACCAACAACGCTCCGAAATACCCAGTACCGGAGTTCGCGAGGATATTGAGCGGTCTGGGGAGAAAGTAAGTAATCAATCCACACATCCAACGAATGTGCTTGGTCTCTAATGATAGTGCTGATGCGTTCAGCTCGAGCAGTTGGAGTAAGATCATTCAAAAAATGTGCTGGAAATGATTCAGGTGCAATGACCAACTGTGCGCGCAGAAAAGCTTTGAGTATACGAATACGCTCAGCCCGTGTACGCAACGCAGAAGGGTTGTGGATTTCATCGGGTGAAAGAAAAGCTTCCATTCGATCGAAGTACGCTTGAATGCGCGCTTCAAAATCCGAAGGCGGCAACGCTTCTGCGTCTCCTGTTCGTGATCGATGTTGACGAACAGCTCGCTTCACTTCATCGGACTGACTAAAACTCTGGAAATGATTTTGCAGAAATCGTTCTCCGCGCATTGCCATAGGGTAAAATATAACGCCCTAGATTTAGCACAGTGAACAGAAAAAATCAATGGTATAAGCAGAACATCATCCCTTTAAAACTTGGCTTTTAATAAGAGAAGTGCTTTATCAATAGAAAGGACGCTTGTATACGATCCATCTCTTTTATGTACTTCAATCCCACCTTTTTCTTGTGAGCGTTTGCTCACCACAATGCGATATGGCGCACCGATACTATCGGCATCGTGTAATGGCTATGCTGTAAATTATACAGGACGTAATGTACCGGCAAACACTTGCCACGCAAGAAGTGATTTAGCAACAAGACTCATAATGATGTAGACTTTTTCGCCATAGGTATATTCCTTCCACTTGCCTACTTTCTTGTACTGCAACACCATGTTCACAGCAAATGAATTGAAGAATACAAACATAGAAAAGAAAATCCAGTACACAAATGCAGGCGCTTTCATGTCACCTTCACCAGCAAACGCTAAATACAAAGAGATAGCAATCCATGGCACAATGCCGGCAATACAACCAAAGATATATGAGGTCCAGTTTGTCTTCTTCGTTGATTGATTGTGGAGCTCCATCATCCAACCAAACAAAATCATCATCGCGTTGAGCGCAAACATCAGCATCAAGGCAATGGCATCATACATTCCAGTGAGCATCGCAATGACCACAATCATGAGAGACGAGCTCAAGGAATATTCAATCCAACGGGCAAAATTTGCGCCATTCTTCAAATTTTTTACGTACCACTCGTATATACGAGGTAATGATACTACTAAGTGCGCTAATGCAGAGAGCGCAAGGAAGCCAGCCACGAGTGGGCCAACACGAACTAGTGTCCACTGTTGTAAGTCAGGCGCCAACTGACCCGATTGTGAATTGAACTCAACAAATGCCGTAGTAAGCGGCAATGAAAAATCATTACTGAGCATAAACATGCTCACGGCCTGGATCGCATGAAAGAAGAACATGACGATATTCCAACGTCGTAAATGTGTGTAAGTTTTTTCGTTGAGCATGTTGTTACATTTTATTTACTTTCTATATGCTATAGTATACACATATTTTTTAATATGAAAAATCCTCATTCTTCTCAATTTATAAAAGGCGTTGAGCGACTCATACGACCTGCTGATGTTACCGCCATTTCATTTTTAAATACACTGACACGGCGTCTGCCTGTCCAAATGCAAAAAAAACTCATGTCGAATGCCGCAAAAGATACTCCTCACATGGGTTTTGTTGTTGAACCATACGCTTTTTTCCTATGCTATCCAATTATCGATATTCAGCGTGCTCAAGCTCTCATACCGGATGATTACAAAATCATAAAAACGAAAATTTTTTCTGACGATGAGCCAAATTACTACGTTCTTTTTGGTTGCTTTACAGCGCATACGAGTGCTTTTTGGGGCAGTCGCATTGAAATGTACGTTATCGCTGAACATACTAAAACGAAAATGCTGAGCTGGATCATTGTTGATTATGATACGAATACAAATAGTTTCGATCCTGCGCACGGATTAATTTCTGGAAACTGTAGCGACTCAGTTGTAACAACACGCTTCGATGGACGAGTCGTTGTCGACATGAAACGCGATGATGGATCGCGGCGACTGAGTGTGGAGGCTGATATTACACAAGGCAAAATGAATCCACTCGATCAGAGACTGTGGCTTGAGGGTAACTTGTCCATCGATTACGGAAAGAAACTACGTGATAATGCAACACACTCTTTTGGATTAACATTTCATCCTGAGGAAGTATCGTATGCACTTCGCATTCCTGTAGATGCGGTTTCTATTGAACACAATGATTGGCATGCTGACATCATCGCTTCAACACCAACACAAGTGGCATGCTTCCCCTACGCGCAACATTTTGTAACCGACAGCGTTCCTCAAGGCAAAATGATTCGTAATGAAGCAGAGTTACGCGCAACAGTCGACGCATTTGGTGACATGCATAATGTAAGACAATTTTCCGCGCAACCAATAAAAAAACAGATTGTCATCGGCTGGTTGATATCTACAACACTCTCAACAGCTGCGATTCTTTTTCTCATCATTCACTTCATCGCTGCACACTGAGTAGTATGCTTCTATGACTCTAATGATGATGGCATAATTGATTCGTATAATTAAATCTAATTATGAAAACCACCCTGTTACTTCTTGCGTGTTGCTTCATCCTCTTGGGCGCAACTCAAGTTCACGCAGCAACCAAATTTTCACTCGTAGAGTTTAAGTACGACGCCGACGGAAACGATAACTATAACCGTAACGGAGAGTACGTGACATTAAAGAACATCTCCGGTAAGACCTTAAATCTGAAAAACTGGATAGTGACTGATAATGGCTCCCATAGCCTCACTCTTCCAGAGATAAAGTTAAAGAAGAATAAAAAAATCACTATCTACACTGGCGAAGGTACAAACGTAACGACTGGTTCACCAAAGAAAGTCTACTGGGGTAACGGCTGGGGGTTATGGAATAATGATCACGACAAGCTAACGGTGAAGAACAAGAAAGGCAAAACTGTATTTAGCTATGCATACTGAAACGATAAAACTCCTCGTTACGAACGGGGAGTTTTATTTTACTGCAAAGCGTTGAGCTTTTGTTTCATTTCCTCTATCTCTTTTTGTTGACTGGTGGTGATCCTGCTACATAGGTCAAGAATATCATGATCTTGAATTTCTACCTGTTCACACATTAAGATAGCGCTCGCATGGTGAGAAATCATGGAACGCAAAAACTGCTTATCTGAAATACCTATCTGATAGCGAATAGCAAACCAGCTACCCAATAAAATAACAGCGCTTCCAACAACAATAGCGGCGTTTGCCTTTTTGTTTGGGTACATTGAATACATTAACCCAATTTCAATAATAGCCATTACAGCAACCATTAATAAAGCCATATATATTTGGTTGAAACTGTGATACACATTGCTCCATGTGTTCACCATTGCGTACATAAAAATATACATTGCTACAAAGGAAAGGAAGAGCATAGCGAAAAAGCGCCAATAGTGATTGTGACTATGTTCGTTCTTCATATGTATATATGACATGCTATGGATACACATTTGACACTATACCCCATAGGGGTATACTACCTCACATATGATTCATGACCTACCTCACGCAACAAAAAAGCAACTCCTTCGCCGCCTTAAGATTATCGAAGGACAAGTCCGTGGCCTCCAACAAATGATTGAGCAAGACACCTATTGCATCGATGTCATCACACAAAGCTCTGCAGTGAAGCAAGCTCTCTCCCGTATTGAGGATGTCCTCATGGAAAATCACCTTGCCACATGCGTCGTTCATCAAATGCACAGCGGCAAAGAAGACAAAGCAAAAGATGAAATTCTTAAGGTATATCGATTAAAACGTAAATAATTTATGCCACATACGTCTACATACCCAGTCAAAGGAATGCACTGTGCATCCTGTTCGTACACAATCCAGAAAGCGCTCAAGAAAATCCCTGGTGTTCAAGAAGCTGAAGTCAACTATGGCACAGAAACAGCAAAAGTGACGTTCGATGAACAGTCAGCGAATCCGGAACAGTTTGCATCTACGGTGAAAGACTTAGGCTACACACTAGTGTTACCAAAACCAACTCCTGTAATGCAACATGCTGGCCACAACATGGCAGGTGAGGACCACTCCATGCACACTGGCGTGAATGAATCCAAGCAAGAAAAACTACAAGAGCTTGCGAAATTGCGTGGTCATATATGGACTCTTCTTCCACTTGCTATTTTCAGTATTGTCGTCATGACATGGGACGTTTTGATTACCGTGGGTACTCTGCCTGAGATGCCGTATACACTCAAGGAGTTTATCCATCACCTACTGCCGATTCTTGCAACATACACACTCTTCGTCGTTGGAAAACCATACTTAGTCGGGGTCTATCGCTTCATTCGTCATGGGAGAGCAAACATGGATACGCTTATCGGTATTGGGACAAGCGTGGCATTCATCTACAGCTTTCTCATTACGGCGTTTGAGGATGTATTCAAGCCCTATCTTGATGTTGAACACACATACTACGATGTAACAATCGTCGTAATTGCGTTTATTACACTTGGGAAATTTCTTGAAGCGCGTTCCAAATTACGCACTGGCGACGCTATTGAAAAGCTCCTCAATCTCCAAGCAAAAACTGCCCTTGTTATTCGTGATGGAAAAGAAATGGATATTCCTGTGGATCAAGTTGTCCATGGTGATCTCATAAAAATTAAACCGGGTACAAAGATTCCTGTAGACGGTGTGGTGACTGAAGGAAGCTCATATGTTGATGAAGCCACGGTGACTGGTGAACCGACACCTGTCGAGAAAACCACTGGCGACACAGTCGTCTCTGGAACACTCAATACCAATGGAGTGTTTACATTCAAGGCAACAAAGGTTGGTTCCGAAACCTTCTTGGCAAACATCATTAAGATGGTGCAAAACGCCCAAGGGAGTAAAGCACCGATCCAAGGGCTTGCCGACAAGGTATCTGCCATTTTTGTACCAACGGTACTCATCATCGCTGCTGTTACTCTCACTATCTGGCTGGTTGCGGGGTCGCCTATCCTTGGTTTCTCTCAAGCCCTTTCATACGGATTACTCTGCTTCATTGGCATATTGGTCATCGCGTGCCCATGTGCGTTAGGTCTTGCAACACCTACAGCAATCATTGTCGGTGTTGGTCATGGTGCGTCCGAAGGCATTCTCATTAAAGATGCGGCTACACTTGAAAAACTCGCTGCTGTACAAATCGTTGCACTGGATAAAACAGGAACGATTACCGCAGGCAAACCACAAGTGGTCACTGCCGCCGATGATACAGCGATGGCACTGCTCACTTCGTTGGAACGCAATTCTGAACATCCACTCGCCCATGCCATTTTCACTTATGCAAAAGAGCATCACCTGCCTCTCTCAACGGTGACCAACTTTACGAGCCATAAAGGCAAGGGTGTGCAAGGGGCAATCGACGGCAAAACATACTTTGCAGGCAATAGCCAATTCATGAAAGATAACGATGTCACATTTGATGAGACTTCTATCACTGAAGCTACCAAAAAAGGACAGACGCCCGTACTCCTCGCCAGTGAGGGAAAAGTGATTGGAACAGTGATGATTGCGGACGTTATCAAACCCAACGCAAAAGAATCTATTGATGCGTTGCATGCGCTTGGTTTGAAGACCATACTGTTGACCGGTGATCATGAAAATACTGCCCACGCTATTGCTCAAGAGGTGGGTATTGATACCGTGAAAGCTGGCGTATTACCAGAAGATAAATTGAACTACATTAAAGAGTTGCAGAAAAACGGCCAGCGAATCGCCATGATTGGCGACGGCGTTAACGACGCGCCTGCACTTGCACAGTCAGATGTTGGCGTTGCCATGGGCACTGGGACAGATGTGGCTATTGAGTCTGCTGGCATCACCTTGCTGCATGGAGACTTAAGCAAGCTCGTGCGTGCTATTCGATTGTCTCGTGCAACACTACGCGGCATCAAACAAAACCTGTTCTGGGCATTTATCTACAATATGATCGGCATTCCGCTTGCAGCAGGCGTGTTCTTTCCATTATTTGGATGGTTGCTCTCTCCAGTGTTTGCCGGAGCGGCAATGGCGCTTTCAAGTGTATCGGTGATCTCAAATTCGCTGCGTCTTAAACGCGTCAAATTGTAAGCATATGGTAGAAACAAGCATTCGTACTCATACATTCTATGTAAAAGGCATGCACTGTCCTTCATGCGTTGTACTCACTGAAGACAAGCTCACTGAGGTCACAACCGTTCATGGAGCAAAGGCAAGCCTTGCAGAATTGTCCGTAACAGTGACTGGCGACTTTGGTGACAAGGCAGTGGAACAACTTGCTACGGAACTCAGCCAACCGCTTATTCCACACGGATATTCATTGCAACTGACAAAACCAAAGGCAACAATCCGCTGGCAAGATTTCAAATATGCTCTCCCCCTTGCACTCTGTGCGATTGCGCTCTTTATCGCCCTACAAAAATTGGGCATTGTGAACTTCGTCCGCTCTGGAAATACTGGTTACGGTACTGCATTTATTGTTGGCATTATTGCGTCGTTATCAACCTGCATGGCGGTTGTGGGTGGGCTTGTGTTATCGCTTTCAGCTTCGTATAGCAAAGCAGGCAAACGCGTCGTTCCACAAATGCTGTTTCATGCTGGTCGCCTTGCTTCCTTCTTTGTGCTTGGTGGGGTTATTGGTGTTCTTGGCAAGAACGTACAGCTGAATACAACCGGTATATTTGTACTCGATGTGGTGATCGGAATTGTGCTGCTCATTTTGGGCATCAACTTACTAAACATCTTCCCATGGATGCAGCGCTGGCAACTCGCATTACCAAAGGGGTTATCACAACGGCTGTTGGGTGTGCAAAAACTTAACTCGACTGTCACTCCCGTTCTTGTTGGAGCAATCACGTTTTTCCTTCCATGCGGGTTCACACAATCGATGCAAATCTACGCACTGTCTACGGGGAGTTTCATTACTGGCGCACTCACTATGTTGAGTTTTGCACTTGGCACGCTCCCCGTACTTTCGCTGCTGAGCTTCTCATCATTCAAGATACAAAAACCAGAAACACAAAGCGTCTTCTTCAAAACAGCTGGCCTCGTGGTTATGTTCTTCGCCGTATTCAACCTGCTTGCTGGCTTGGTCGTGCTCGGAGTTATTCCACCAATTTTGAATATATAAATTTACATATCTTTTATGAAGTACGTTATTGGTATCGTCGTCGGCATTACAACACTCTTTGTTGCACTTATGGTGCTCATTCCTAATCAAAAAGGTTCAGCTGCGGACGGAAGCAACGTTACCGTAGAAAACGGGGTGCAAATTATTGACCTCACAGCAAAAGGTGGATATTCACCAAACAAAACAGTTGCAAAGGCTGGCATGCCAACGAAGCTTGAGGTGGCAACCGATGGCACATTTGATTGTTCTTCCACAATACTCATTCCTTCCCTCTCTGTTACAAAACAATTGCCATCCTCTGGCACAACAGAAGTCGACCTTGGTACACCTCAGGTTGGTTCGCTCAATGGCACCTGTGGAATGGGAATGTATCGCTTCGAAATTGATTTTCAGGGGTAAGAAAGATTTGTGCCATTCGCACCACAATCGCGCCCAGAGGATTTTACCCCAAACTAGGAGACTGATACGAAAAACAAAATCCCTCGCGCGTAACGAGGGATTTTGAGGCTCTGAGGTTAATAGGTCACCTCAGGAACTTTTTGATATCAAGCTGGGGAAAAGGAATTCGGCTTCGCCTCTCCTCGCCTTCCGGCTCGTCGGGCTAGCCACCGCCTCGCACAAAAAGGGATTCCTGCTCACCCGATTCTTAGCGACCACTACGTGGTTCCCGCTAAGAATCTCCTTCGCAGCCTGGCTTTTCAAAAATCTGCCACAGGCAGTTTTTTGAAATAGCCTTCAAATCCCTTTGTCTCACTTTCTGTACAATAAAAAATCCCTGACGGGATCTTTTATTGTACATACTGGGGAAAAGGGATTCGAACCCCTGATGGTGGGACCAGAACCCACTGCCTTACCGCTTGGCTATTCCCCATCAATGCAGAGCTGAGAGTATCAAAACCCTCACACTCCGTCAACGCACATCCTCAATGTGCTTTGGTTGAAACGCGTTCACGGCCAAGTCCCACACATTTTGAAGTTCAGTAGCTGGAACAACTTCGACGTTACCCACAGCATCGGTCGTTTCTTTAAGCTCAAACTCAGGACCAATAATTGCTTCAATATGAATGCCTGGGCCAAGAACTTCTGTCAGCGCTTCATCAAGCATCTTCCGATTTTTACCTTCATTCAAACGATCTTGGTAAAACTGGTATTGAAAGCCAAGCTGAATTGCTTTCCCTACAACATTCACCAACTTACCTACTTGTAGAGTAAGATGCAAACCTTGATTGCGTTTTTTTGTGGCTTCAAGCACAGCGCTCCAACGCTGTTGGATGTCATCACGCGTGTATGAAGATTGTTGTGACGCACGCTGCACAGCTGGCTCAACTTTTGATGTCTCAACCTTTACAGGCTCTTCTTTTTTAGGTTCAACCTCTGGTGTCGGCTTCACTTTTTGCACTGGTGCAGGAGGCGTAGGTTGCTTAGGCGCAGAAACAGAAGTTGAGCGAGCGGGCTGCACATTTTCTCCTTCAACACAGTGAACACACGCGAGTTCAAGTGGGAGCTCTGGAAGCGGAGTCGTCTTTTGCTGCTCGCTAGCTTTCATAAAATGCTCAATGCATCGAGCGAGTCGTTCAGCAGAAAAATGTTTCGCGAGTTGAAGGAAGTTAGCAGCACGTTGCGCATCTCCAAGTTCGTTCTCAAGATATGTCGCTGAATTGCACACGCGAGCTAACAGTGTTGCGCGCAACAGAGAAATTGCGGAAACAGTAATTTGTGAAGCTTGCGCTCCCGACGCGATTCCAGATTTCACCTGCTCCACTGCAGCCACAAGATCGTTGCTTAACACTTTTTCAACAATCTGTGCTGCTATCTCTGTTTCGCGAATAGAAAGCATCTCAGCAACATCGTCGAGTGTGAGTTTCTCTTTTTGTACGGCGAGCACCTGGCCTAAGATACTTTGTGCGTCGCGCATCGCGCCATCTGCGAGTCGTGCAATGTGACGCAGCACAGCCTCGTCAACGCTGCGTTTTTCTTTTTCGCACATACTCCTTAAACGCTCGACAATAACCTCAGCACTCAAACGTACGAAACGAAAATGCTCGCAGCGAGAAATAATTGTTGCTGGAACTTTGTGTAGCTCTGTGGTAGCTAAAATGAACACAGCGTGTGCTGGTGGTTCTTCGAGAGTTTTTAACAATGCATTGAAGGCAGAAGTCGAAAGCATGTGCACTTCGTCGATGATGAATACTTTCATCTTGAGCACAGCTGGCGCAGTGCGTGCATGCTCGATGATATTTTCCCGCACGTTATCAACACCAGTGTGCGATGCTGCATCGACCTCCATCACATCGAGCGCTTTTTGTTCGAGAATCGAAACGCATGATGCGCATGTGCCACAGGGCTCACCTGCTTCGGTGCGTACTGTGCAATTTATCGCACGAGCAATCAAACGGGCGGTTGTGGTTTTGCCAACACCGCGCGGCCCAGAAAGTAAATAGGCGTGTGCAACATCACTGTGAACTATCTCGCTAAGAACAGTAGTACGAATGTGATCTTGTCCAACAAGATCAAAAAATTGTTGTGGGCGATAACGCTGATACAAAGATTGAGGCATTTGAGTAGTATACCCAAAAGCTCGTCCCATTTCAACTGATGATTTTACGGTCAACCTAACTAAAATGGAACAAGGTATACTACAGATGCCTATCTAAGCATTGACCTTGTTCCACAATGTACACACTATCAAATCCACCTACAGAGC
>JAHBAR020000011.1 GCA_018500015.2 Candidatus Kerfeldbacteria bacterium
GATTCTTGCGGGCGTTGTGCTTGCTACAGCCACCGTTATTAAAGTTTTCCCCGCCTTATGTGTTATTCATTTGTTTATGCAAAAGCAGTGGAAAGCACTCATAACTTACTTCTTTACACTCATTGCATGGTTTCTTTTAGCATGGCCATTTTTTCATTCTTCAGGGATTATGTATTTTTTTACGAACCGAATTCCTCGATTTGTTAGAGGAGATGTTGGTTTTATGAAAGAAAGCGTATCTGTTTTTGGTTCAACCCGTGCTGCCATTCTTCAGAATGATCTTGCGGTTTTTGGACAGAGCACACAAGCGCTCATTGAGCACCTTCATCGTATTGCGCCGTATCTTTCGATTGTTATTCTTGGCGTGAGTGTATTTTTTCTATGGAAAGACCGTCGCCATACTCAAGGGAATTATTGGCTGCATCTGTATGGTGTCTATATTGCTTTACTCATGTTGTTGCCTCAGGCAACGCATTTGGCATTCTTATTGTGGATCACCCCTGTACTTTTGTACTGGATACATAAAGTCGATGTGCACAACACTCGTACGTGGTGGTACGCGTTACTCGCTCTATGTGTTGGTGTTGTGACGCAGTTCTGGAATATACCACACGTATATGTTGCATATCGAACCATTCTGTATATGAAGCTTGCGACCGTCGCGTTGGTAGCGATGCTTGCATGTTCATTGTTAGCGTTACGTAGAGGCCATAAGCATGTAGTATAATAATATATGTACACCGTGTACATTCTTCTATGTGCAGATGACTCTCTGTATATAGGTGTCGCAAAGGATGTAGAAAAACGTTTTGCGCAACATCAGTTAGGAGTTGGAGCGCGGTATACTCGTGCACATGGTGTGAAAAAAATTGTGTACATTGAAAAAAAACGTACACGCAGTAGTGCGCTGAAACGTGAGTACGCCTTGAAGCAATTTTCTCGTGAAGCAAAGCTACAACTCATACATTCAAAAAAAGAAGCAGCGGCGTGGGTGTGGCGCACGCGAATCGTACGTCGATATGTGCGCAAATCAATCGCAGGTACAGCGCAAGAGTATGCAGAGCATCGTGAGAGTGCTCAGCAGTATATTCAGGAGCGACTCAAGGAACTGAATCAAGCCTATGGTTTTTTTTATAAGCGTGTTGTTGTAAAAAATCAAAAGACAAGATGGGGGAGTTGTTCCCATAAGGGAAATTTGAATATTCACTACAAAGTCGCGACTCTTCCAAGAGAACTTGGTGATTATGTGCTTGTACATGAGCTCTGTCATCTTAAAGAGTTGAACCACTCAAAAAAGTTTTGGACCCTTGTTAAGCGCACTATCCCAAATTATCTTGAACTCCGCGCACGTTTACACGCATCTTGACCATTGTGTAGAAATGCCGTACTCTCAACCACTGTATGTCAGATTCTGCTGTAGCCATTCGTTTCTCAAACGTCAGTTATCGATATAGTCGCGAAAAGGTGACTTTAGATAATGCTTCGTTTGTTGTACGGCAAGGCGCAAAACTGACGATCATGGGTCAAAATGGCGCAGGCAAGACCACGTTGTTTAAACTGATTTGTGGTGAGCTGAAAGCTGATGAAGGCACAATTCATATTCAATCTCGTGCAACAATTGCGACAGCGCTGCAAGTCGTTCCGCGTGAAAAGCTAGCGCTCACTGTGCGCGAATTTTTTGAAAGCGCTTTTGAGGAAATTATCTACGATCTTGATCGACGCATTCAAGAGGTGATGGATGTCGTGCGTCTATCCATACCGCTTGAGAAGCAGGTAAAACAACTCTCTGGTGGTCAGCAAGCTCGTTTATTGCTCGCGTACGCACTCATTCAGGAGCCAGATATTTTGCTTTTAGATGAGCCGACAAATAATTTAGATAGTGAAGGCATCGACCATCTTGTTGGATTTTTGCTTGGATATGAAAAAACGGTCATTGTTATTTCTCATGATGCAGAATTTTTGAATACCTTTACTGAAGGTGTTCTGCATCTTGATGTCTTTACGCACACCATTCAGCAGTACGTCGGCAATTATTTTGATGTAGTGGAAGAAATCGCCGCACAAATTGAGCGTGAGCAAAGAAAGAATGCACAGTTGAAAAAAAATATTCAAGATCGAAAAGACAAAGTAAACTTTTTCTCACACAAAGGTGGTAAGATGCGCAAGCTCGCAAGTAAAATGCGCGAAGAGATTGAAGAAAGCGAGGCTGAGATGGTTGATGTGCGTCGAGAAGATGTGACGCTGCGTCCATTTCGTATTCAAGCACAAGAAGTCGGCAACCCAATTGCGCGCATTCGCGAGGTTGAAATTATGCAAAATCATCAACCTGTCAAAAAGAGTGTTGATGTAACGCTACGCAAGGGCGATGTGTTGCATATTATTGGTCCTAACGGTATTGGCAAAACAACATTGCTTGAGCGTTTGGCAAGCAATCAACACACGGGATTAGAAATCATCGAAGATGTGCGTGTTGGATATTATCGTCAAGACTTTTCAGGATTGAATTTTGATAGCACACCATTTGATGCATTGAAAGAGGTGCAGATCGTTGGTGGTAAGCAAGAAATATACCAAGCCGCAGCCCATTTTTTGCTCACATCTGAAATGCTTGAACATACGATCGGTTCATTGTCAGAGGGGCAAAAAGCGTTGTTGAGTTATGCGCGCTTTATGTTACAGCGTCCTTCTTTATTGATTCTTGACGAACCAACAAACCACATCAACTTTCGTCATCTTCCTGTTATCGCACAAGCATTGCAGGAGTTTGATGGTGCGATTATTCTTGTTTGTCATGACGCAGGTTTTGTAAAAGATATGCGCATCACGCAGAGAGTGGATCTTCAAGAGCTGCGTTAACCAATCATTTTTTCATTTTTAAAGATTGTATAACGCTTTGAATGCGATCTTTTTCTGTTGATTTTGTTTCTTGCGAAAAGCGTACTAAGCGGCGAGCTGACTCAGCACCTTCGGCGAATACTTCAAACGGTACGTGACCATCGCAGCTTTTTGGCACATCAAGCCCAGAGAGATGCAAAATAAGTGGAGTAATATCTTGCATATCAAGATGATCGATCTTTGTATTCTGTTGGAACTCTGAACCAACACAGAGAAATATGCCGTCAGCATCATGCTTGTTATGAATTTCGTGTCCAAAAAGTTGCCCTGAGTGAAATTGTCCAACAAACCAGTAATCAGCAAGTTCAAAAAAGAGATCGGGTGCTTTATCAGGGACGTTTTCTCCGTACACTTCTTCTCGTGTATATACATGCTTCACAATTGATTTGCCTTCTGTATCACGAATAGAGTTGATTTTCACGATGAGCTCTTGAATGAGTTGTGGGTACTCTTCATGCGAAACAATGCCATCGCTGTACACCCACGCCTTGTTGATATACGCATTCGTGATATAGCTTCCTTTTGGAAAACACACTTTGGTTTTTGAAAAATCAATTCCCACGGAAACAGATACGTGTATGGGTAGATATTTTTTTACTACAGCGTGGTAGACCCATTTAACTCCGCGCTCAAGCAATGGAAAGCGTGCAAGTAGATCAAATGCGGCTTTTCCAACACGCAATTTTTTTTGTTTACTCTGGATTTTTGCCGCTTCTTTTGCTCTGCGTGTTGCGGCTCCCTTCATCTGATCGCCGGCATCGTTTGTGACTAAGTATCCTTGCTGCTCAAGCCATTTGTTAAAGTAAAACACTTTTTTGTACGATGCAAATCCATGATCAGAAAGAATGATAAGGTGCGCATCTGTGGGAATATGTTGCATGAACCAAGCAAAATACTCATCAATTTTTTTAAAAATTCGTAATGAGGATTCATCAAAATCTTCAATAAGCTCCGTATATGCAAGATGGGAGATCCAATCTGTGTGCGAAAACAGATAGAAAAAGAAATCCCACGGTTTATTGTTGAATAACCATTGTACACATGCCATTTGTTCATCGAGGTGCTTTAAAAGATCTTCGATGTAGTACTCTTTGCGTTCTTTTAAACGCAAGCTCTCATCAGGCGTGAGGCGGTATTTTTTAAAACCCTCAAATTCGTCTTTGAGCGTTGCCGGAAAAATCCATTCATCACCTTGAGTGAGGAGGCTGGTGATAGTAATGGCATCTTTTAATCGTGGAGGATAGCTGCCCGGTAAATTAATCAAAATTGGGGTATACCCATGCTCATGGAGCATTTCATATAATGTTTTGTCTACGATGTCTTTTCCCGTTGCGAATTTCATGCGAGAGAGTGAATCGGTCGGGAGCATGAAATCAAACACACCGTGGTGGCCGGGATTTTTGCCTGTAACACATGTTGTCCACGATGGTGCCGTCATCGCAGGATATGTTGATTTCAGAGTGGCGCGGGTTCCCTTTTTTACCAACGAAGCAAGCGTGGGCATATACCCACGCTTCATGAGAGGATCAAGGAGTTTCCATGTTGCTCCATCAAGCCCTAAGACAACTATTTTTTTCTTTTGTAGAGAGCTCATTAATCAAGGTAGCCGAGATTTTCTAAACGATCACGTACTTTTGATTTTTTTTCACCATCTTCATCGTCCTCATCTTCATCGTCTTCGTCATCATCGTCGAGATCCATGTCTTCATCGCCGTTTAGGACGGATTGAAGTACAAAATCTACGTACTCCTCGGGGGAGTCGAACTCGTCAGAGCCCTGAATGTGTGCCTGGATCTGTGCGTACAGATCGTCAGAGAGTGGAATGTTTTTCATCTTCTTTTTTATCGTGTTTATAGAACACTCGGTAATTGAGATATGCAGATGCAAACGCGTACGCTGTATCTACACACGCATAGAGTATAATACCTATTTCGATTTTGTGAAGGGCTCCAAAAATTGTATAGAGTAAGACGCGGTCAGAGAGCTTAAATAGAGAGGAATTCTTGAGTGTTTTGAGGAGTTGTGAAGAGGTGTATGTAGGGAGAACGGCATGAACTTCATCTTTTTTTCCTGTGTGTTGAAGCGCAAAAACATCTCGGTTGAGTGTTGTGATGTTGCGCATGAATTGGAAACTGATTGCGATGAATGCAGGAATCAAAATCCACATGCGATGTTCGTAGCCGTTCACATAGCCTAAAGCAAAACCAAGAAGGATGAGTACGTCTTTGATTTTGTCTGAGTGATAATCAAACCAATGGCCCATGCTCGATGACAAACCTTTTGCGCGCGCAAGTTGACCATCACAGCAATCAAAGATGAATGAAATATTGAGCAGGATGATCGCATAGATGAATTGAGCGTGCGCTGCAGAAAACGCCGCAGCAACACCGAGCACCAAGGACGCTGTGGTAAACATGTTTGGTGTCAGGCGAGTGCGTGCAGCGACCCGGACAATTTGATAGGCAGCTTGCGCAGAAAAATAATAGGCGAGGAAGCCGTCATCTTTTTTGATGATGTCGCGACTAACGTTGAGCGATTGAGTGTTCATAGTTGTGAATATATGTGCGAGCCTGTGCTTCGTCAAGATTGAGCTGTTCGAGAATGGTGTATCGTTCGCGTGTTTTTGGAGCATTGAGGAGCACTTTCACTGCTTGATCTTCGCTCAATCCTAACTCTTCAAAAACGCACGGAAGTTTAAGTGCGCGCATGCATGAGAGGAGTGTGTCGATAGATTCATTGCGTAGATATGTGGTAAAGAGTGTGCCTACGGCAACTTGTAAACCATGTTGAGAGATGCCCGGGTAGAGCATGTCGATCGCATGTGAAATTTTATGTTCAGCACCTGAGCATGGGCGAGAGTTACCGGCAATGCTCATCGCGATCCCTGAGAGAATTAATCCATGCATAAGTGTTGTGAGGAAGTGATCGTCATGAATATCTATAATACGTTCGCGACAGGTTTGAAAAAGGAGTTCCGCTGCAGAGTATGCCATGCTTGCAGCAAAGTCGTCGATTCGATCTTTGCCCATAGTGTCAGCTAAGCGCCAATCAGCAATAGAAGAAAATTTTGCAAAGAGATCCCCAATACCTGCTCGAATATACTCTTCGGGAACACTCTTTAACATGCGTGGGTCTACGAGAATGCCAATAGGCATGTGTACAGGCAGGCTCTCTGTCATTCCCTCGTCATTTTTTAATACCGCAACGGGAGAACATATAGAATCGTTGGATGGATTTGTTGGAATCGAGATATAGTTCATCTGTGCTTTTGTTGCTGCGTATTTACCAAGATCAAGCACACGACCGCCCCCGATACTGATGACGACATCGTTGTCTTTTTCGTGAACCTCGCGAGCAATGAGTTTTGCTTCAGCAATTGAATTGTCGCGATACAGATAGATACCGGGTTGATTAAATGCGTTGACGACATCATTACCACCAAGCGAAAGAATGTGCGACTCAGAAATAATGAGCGGTTTTTCAAAATGAAAATGATGCAGTTCGAGAATGCGACGAATGTGTGGCAAGCAACCATTTTCTATTTTGAGAAATGCCGGGATATTAATGTTGCGGGCGATAATAGACATAGTTAGAATTTTTCGATCAACTCTTGTGCAGCATCAAGATCATCTTGGGTATCGATCTCCATTGCAGGACGACCGTGAGTAGGTACTGCAATAAACTCAATGCCATATGCATCTATCGCGCGTTGTAGAGCGTCTTCGTAGTAGAGGAGATTGTTTTCTGCAATCACTTCTTGAAGGGCGTCTGTAATGCTTTGTGCTGCATTTTTGCCAATCTTCATGAGGCCGATGTACTCGCCAAACGCACTATGTGGATCGATTGATTTATGAATGCGTGTAATTTTACCGTCAGCATTCAGCACCACCTTCATCTCTTCATCGCCGAGTATTTTTTTATTGTCGACTGAAAATGCATGTGGATGAATTTCTGCAATCAGATCATGCAAGATGCTTTGTACAAAAATTGTGTCAGAGTTAATGATGATTACGTCATCTTCTGGCATAAGATGTGCGGCGCGCTTGAGCGAGACGATGTTGCCAGCAGTTTCGTATACATCATTATATACTGTTTGAATTCGCATCTCAGGAAATCGCACTGTATACTCGTTTAACATTCTTTTAAGTGAAGCTTCGCCATGACCGGTGACAACAACAATATGAGTGATACGCTCTTCACGAAGAGCATCTAAAATGTGTTCGATGATTGTTTGTCGACCAACGCGTAAGAGTGTTTTTGGAATTTCTGCAGTTTGTGGGAGAAGGCGGCGAGCATTGCCGGCAGCAAGAATGATGGCTATCATAATGAGTTTTTACGAAACTGAACAAAGAGTGTGCGATCATCAGCGGTAAAAAATCCGGAAAGGAGAAGCGTGCCAAGGTAGATACATGCCCCGCCGATTGACAGCACTATAACAGGGAGTAGTTCACGGAGCAAGAATACCGCAACACCCATCACTATGGTTGCAACAATGACACGAAAGAGTGTTGGTAGCATGTGAGAAGCACGCGCAAGTCCGACTCGTGCGTGCGTTACAACCAGAATGATCAGTACGAGTGTTTCTACGACGACTGTTGAGAGTGCTGCGCCGATAACGCCGAGGTATGGAATAAGAATAAGATCAAGGAGAACGTTACCCACGACCGCCGCGAGTTGAAATCGCATCCTGATACGCGCATTGTCGGAAGTCATCAGTGCGTTCATCAGCACAACAGCGGAGAAGCGCAGCATTAAAAAGAGTGCAAAGAGTTGTAGGATGGATGCGGAGTCACTGAGTGTGGGTGCATCGAAGAATTGCGCACCATACACCAGTTGTAAAATGTGTGTTGCAAGAATAGAGATGCCTACACCTATTGGAACGCTGCAGGCGAGTAGATAGCGCCACTGAAGATTGAGTAGTTTGATGTATTTTTCTTTTGCAACGTCAAACCATGCAAACATGAATGGTGTCGTGGCTTGAAATACCATGAGTGGAATAAACAACAATACGTTGATGATTTGTGCTGGTGCCGAATACACAGCCACTGCTTTTGGAGAGATGATAAGCGAAATCAATATTTGATCAATCTGAAAATAGAGCAGTAAAAAAATGTTGTAGAAGAAAAAATGTTTTGCCGCCCCAAGCATGCGCGGGAGAATGTTGAGTTCAAGGTGTGGTCTTTCCAATCGCAGCGCTTGTATACCGAGAATGGTGATATTCATCAATTGCGCACACACTGAAGCCCCGGCAAACCAAAAGAGCAGTGTTGTTTTTTCTACACTCAATTGCGTGATGACAAATACAAGGATAAGAAACACCGCACCTGTTGCCAGCTCGGTGAACGCAACGCTTTTCAGTTGTTGGTGTGAACGAAACACCGCACGAAATGTTTTGCGGAATTCATATGCGAGTTGGCCAAAACTTACTAATCCAATGAGCAAGCCGAGTGTTGGAGAGAGTGCAACCACCCCAATGCACGTAAGTAGTATGCAGATGATAGTGGAGAGGGCGATTTGTATGCTGAGTGTATTTCCAAAGTAGGTTGAAAATTCAGGATCTTTTTTCGAAGCTGTTTTGAGCAGGTATGTGCTTAAGCCCAAGTCATTCAATGAAAGAGTGACGCTTGACCATGCCAATGCTGTTGTAAATATGCCATATGCTTCGTGCTCAACTGTGCGTGCGATGAGTATCAGTGCAAGTGCGGTTGTGATGCGATACCCTAAACGACCAAAAAGAAGGGAGGCGATATTTAGGGCGGTGGTACGGACTGATGACATAGCTTAAGGGTGAAGAGAGTCAAAGAGGTCTGCGTATGAGCGCACTGCCTTTTCCCACGACCAGTGTGACCGCACGTATGCGATAATACGTTCGCGCTCTTCAGATGAGTGTGGTGTACTGAGCCCAGCATTCAGTATGTTGATCCATTCTACCGGAGCAAGTGGGTGAAGGAGTGTGCCATTGTGTGTATCGTGTATTGCATCTGGAATACCGTGTAGACGAGAGGCGTAAACGCGCATGCCGTATGCTGAAGCTTCAAGTGGCGTGAGTCCAAAACCTTCAACATCATAGGGGATTGGGACATTCGGAAAAATAAACAGATCGGCACTTGTATACCACTGCGATAACTCTTCTGCGCTCACTTTCCCACACAAGAGCACTCGTGCTGCGAGAGAGGATTGTTGAACAAGATGCTCAATATGTTTTTTTTGCGGACCATCAGAGACAATGCACAAGAGAGAGTCATCTGAGAGTGAAGGAAGAACGGTACCGATAAACCACGCCAACCCCTTGCGTTGAATGAGGCGGCCGACAGAAAGAATAATTTTTTTGTTTTTCAGTTGTGTGTATTTTTTCTCCAACTCTTCACGAGCGTTTGGTTGTGCATCAGGCATTGTGACTCCGTGATGAATGACGCTCACCTTGTGTATACCGTATTTTTTTGCAAGCTCCGCGGTATACGCGCTCACTGCAACCCAATGCGCGATGTGCTGTATTGACCAGCGTATGAGTGAGTGATATATTTCGCCGCCGTAATTTGAGGTGAGTTCGAGTCCGTGTACTGTCACAACAACCGGTTTTTTTGAAATGATATGGAGCAGCGCGCCAACAGGGGCGAGAACCGCATCGCCGATATGAATGACCGATGCAGAGTGTATGTGTATGAGTGATCGAAAAAAAATCAATAGGCTACTGACGAGAATATTTTTTCCACTCTCTACAATATCTACATGCTCTTTTGGGAACCGTTGCAGCAGTTCATATGAAAAAGTCTCCATGCCACCACGATATGGCGGGTATTTACGAGTCAGAAAGAGGGTGGGCATATCCTAGCTAGTGTACTTGTTTATACAAGAATAATCAATCTGTTTTTGACCTTGATTTTCTAAGCAAAAAAGGGTACTCTACACCACAATAGGTATGTCATTTGCTCATAAAAAAATCACCCTCTTTCAACTGCTTTTTGTTAGTGTCATTGTCGCTTTTTTGGCTAGCGCACAAGCGGTGCCACATCTTGGTGATCGTAATTTTTTTAACGATGAATTTTATCATGTGGAGGCGGCGCAAGGCATGCTGAAGACGGGGGAGCTTGTGCAGTGGGATTTTACACATAATGCGCCACGTACAACAGATGATGGCGATGAGCTCACGTATACTCGTTCATGGGTGTACACCATGCAAGTTGTTGCAGCTGTTCAGGTGTTTGGATTCTCAGAATGGAGCGCTCGTCTGCCATCGGTGGTGTGGTATGTATTGCTCATGATGACACTCAGTTGCGCGCTCTTGATCTTTACGCGCCGTCTCTGGATAGCTCTTGGCACTACCGCATGTGTATTGATGATGACGCAGTTGATATTTTATGCGCAGTTTGTTCGCATGTATGCGATGGTCATCACTCTCTCTCTGTGGGGCGCGTTGGCTGCATACGCGCTCTTACGCACTGTGTTAACGCCGGTGTTGTTGAGAA
>JAHBAR020000031.1 GCA_018500015.2 Candidatus Kerfeldbacteria bacterium
CAGGGCACTTTTTGATATGCATACGTTTGAACTCACTTTTCTCTATATATGAGAAGGGAATTCTAACATATCAGGTGATATTGGGAGCTATATGCCGGATTCGAAGGGTATCTCAAAAAGCTGCCGGTGGCAGGTTTTTGAGAACCCCGGCTGCGAAGGAAGCATTTGGCGGGAACCACTTTAGTGGTCGCCAAATGCTGGGTGAGCAGGAATCCCGCCCTCTCCGCAGATTGAAACTTCTTTGGCTCAGAGAACGGTAGTAAATTGGGAAACAGATAGAAGAGAGGAAAAATTTCTTTACGTCGGCGGTGTGTAGGAAAATATGCTAAGATAAAAATGCATTCAGCGGTGTGGATACACATACAAACAATCAAGAAAATAACCGAGGGGTTTCGGTGATGAGTATAGATAAGATTTTGAAATAACTTATGGAGCAACAGGAATTTGAAAAATTAATATCTGACTTAGTCGCCCTACCTGCTGAAACCGAGTGTGTTGAATTTAAAGTGAACAACTGTGATCCAAGAGAAATAGGCAATCGAATTTCTGCTTTATCTAACGCCGCTAATTTGTATGACAAAAAAATGGCGTATTTGATTTTTGGGATTGAAAACGAAACACACAATATTGTTGGCACAAAATATACTCCTAGTGCGATAAAAGAAAACGGTCAGATATTGCAATTTTGGTTGATTCAGAGGCTTGATCCAAAAATTGATTACCGTATCCACGAAATTGAAATTGAAGGAAAACGTTTAGCTTTATTTGTGATACCACCAGCTTTAAGTAAACCAACACAGTTTGATGGAACATCATATATTCGCATTGGCTCGGCTACTCCAAAGCTAAGTGCTTATCCTGAAAAAGAAAGCAAAATTTGGGCAAACATCAACAGAAAAAGTTTTGAAAGAGGCGTCGCCAAGGAGCATTGCTCTGTATCGGAAGTGCTTGAATTACTCGATTACGCAAAATACTTGGAACTGACCAAGCAAGAGCTGCCTAGCCAAACAAATGAGATTGTGGCTAAGTTGGCGGGTCACGGCATTGTACGCAAAGTGTTTGATGACAATTATGATATTACCAATCTAGGAGCAATCTTGTTTGCGAAGGATTTGACCATGTTTCCTTCAGTGAGACGGAAAGCTGTTCGTGTTGTCGTCTATAATGGAAACACTCGACAAGAGATTAAAAAGGAACGTACTGGCAAGCTTGGATACGCCATTGGTTTTGAAACCCTTACCGACTTTATTAACGACCAACTTCCCTCTAACGAGGAGATATCTCGTGCATTGAGAAAGGAAGTAAAAATGTATCCCGAGGTGGCAATACGCGAGTTTGTTGCAAACGCACTCATCCACCAAGATTGTTCAATTACTGGCGCGGGACCATTGGTAGAAATCTTTGCTGACCGTATTGTAATAACAAACACCGGATCGCCACTTATTGAGGTTGACCGTTTTATTGATTATCCACCACGTTCACGTAATGAAGATCTCGCTGCTTTCATGCGTCAGATTGGTGTATGCGAGGAGTTAGGAACAGGTGTTGATCGTGCACTTGGAGAAATTGCTTTGTATCAGCTACCAGCACCAAAATTTGAAAAATTTGAAGATTCAACACGAATTACTTTGTACGATCGTCGTCCATTAAAAGATATGACAATTGAGGACAGAGTACGTGCTTGTTTTCAACATTGCGCCTTGCGATATGTTGAAAATGGCCGCATGACAAACGCATCTTTGCGTGAACGACTAGGGATCAGTGAGTCAAATTATCCTGCTGCTACTGCAATTATTAATGAGACAATAAAGCGTGGGCTGGTTAAGACATCAGATAAGCCTAAAGAGTACGTCCCATTCTGGGCGTAAACCATGTAGTACAAATCATGGTAAAGCTCCTAAATACGAAAAAAACCCTTATTTTAAGCAAGATAATCATGTAGTGGCCATGTAGTAACTAGAAAAAAAATTAATCTATACTCGTATGAACAAAACAACATTCACCATCGCCGATGACAAAAAAACACTGCTCATGGAACGTACGTTCAACACGTCTGGGAGCAAGCTCTGGCAAGCCTACGCTGACCCGAGCATCCTCGCGCAATGGTTTTCACCACAAGGCTGGTCGACGGAAGTGAAAAAGCACGACTTCACCAACGGCGGCGAATATGTGTACGTGATGAAATGCGAAGACACAGCCCAAGGCGAATGGTTTGGCAAAACGAGTTCCGGCAAGATGGTGTTTAGCAACATCTCCCCAGAGACATCGTTTGAATACAAAGACTATTTCACCAATGAAGAAGGCGTGGTCAACGAGTCGCTTCCTGCAGCAACGTCGACTGTACGCATCACAGACAACGCCAACGGTACTGCAACACTTAATGTAGAAACCACCTACCAGAGCGAGGCCGACCTCAACACTGTTCTCGAAATGGGCATGCAAGAAGGCTACAGTCAAACACTCGACAAACTCGAGGGTTTACTGGCACAATAGCCTCATACCAAAAACACGCCACCCTCTTCTACTCCTGAAAGATACGTTCTAAGTTTAGCAAAAGTCCGGGTCCACCATTCTGGCGAATTTCCCTCATCAACGCCACCGTTTTTGGCATACGCAATGCAGGGTGCTTACCGCTACGATCTATTTCTGGGTTTTCAAAGTAGGCATCCAATATACTTTTTCGAGCAACTCCCTTCTCTAACAACACAGACAAGGCTTGTCGTTCTACTGCATACAACATTTCATCTGCAGGAATACCAGACCAAAGCGCGGCCAGACATTCCGTGACTGCTTCATTCAAAAACGAAAACACCTTCCCTCTTCTCGTCCTAAAGCGAAGCCCGGCCTTTGCAATGTGGATCTCCTCAGTATTCCGGATTTTTTCTGAAAACTCAGATGTCACGTGCATAAAACTCGTACCTGATATTGCATGAGTCAGCTCATGAAATACAATATGACGCTCTAGAGCCCCCTCCATACCTGGAGTAACTTTGATGATATGCTCGGCATGTTGTCCATATACGCCTTTATAATTCTGAAAAGTGTCGTTGAATTCTATGTCAATATCTGAGACTCGTCGCTCCAACAGATCTTCAGACATGGATACAAAACCATCTGCAATATCTTCTTTCACTGTATCAATGAACTCTCTTTTATATAGTGCAACTCGCTCATGAAACTCTCTTTCCATCTGCCTATAGCGCTCGATATGCGCTCGAAAAAGCACTTCAACAAGCTGTGTGGGCATCTCTTTAGAAAAACCAACTACGCTATCGCCTGTAACTGAAAAATAATTTTGCATCTCGCTGGAATACTTCGCTGCAAAACTGGAGTCTAAAAACTCCTGGTGCAGTGTTGCCATCATCGCAGTGTGCTGCGGATTGTCACTACGAGCCAAGCGAGCAAACATACCCCGGTAGTCTGGAAAAATACCTTCTTGTATCTGTATACGTTCACGAATATCATCCTCACTGCTCACTGCGCCTGGATCTCCTGATTGTTTTCTTTTCAACTCATCACGCAATTTATCAATTTGAACAATAGTGTGTTCACCTAAGATTCGATTACTACCAACATCTGAAGCAAACTGTGCCTTGACCTTTCTCTTCGAGTCCACGACTTCAGGTGAGTCTTCAGCTACCTGTCGAATTTTTACACCAATAAGCTCACGTTTCATAATCTATGCGTACATCTAGAGCTTGAGTTCTGCCATATATGTATAGGATAGCAAATAGACACCGGCGCGCAACTTGCGCAGTGTGCACGCGTGCGAGAGAATGAGAACAGCTGTCTACTTGCTCTACATGCAAAAAACGCGTAGTATACAGCGTTGGCACTTAACTATTTTCTTCTCTTACCATTATGGCGGATAGCGTCATTGAGCTTCGTAATATCAAAAAATCGTACGACAAAGTTGCGGTGCTTGAAGGCATTAACCTCACTGTTGAACGCGGTACCATGCTGGCCTTGCTCGGCCCCAACGGTGCTGGCAAAACCACAACAGTCAAAATACTCAGCACCTTGCTCAAGCCTGACTCGGGCGAAGTGCTCGTGAACGGCACAAACGCTGTGCAGGATCCAAACACTGTGCGTCATATGATTGGGTTGACTGGCCAATACGCAGCCGTGGACGAACTTCTATCTGGCCGCGAAAACCTCATCATGATGGGGCGCTTGTATCACTTGGGTAAAGAAAAAAGCGTTGCCCGCGCGCAAGAACTGCTCGAACAATTCGAACTCACTGATGCCGCTGACCGCGCAGTCAAAACATACTCCGGCGGTATGCGCAGACGTCTTGATCTTGCCGCAAGTCTTGTGGCGACTCCGCCGATTATTTTTCTCGATGAACCAACCACCGGGCTTGATCCGCGCAGTCGTTTGACGATGTGGAAAATCATTCAGGATTTGATGAAGAACGGCGCAACGATTTTGCTCACCACGCAATATCTCGAAGAAGCCGATCAACTCGCCGACTACATCGCTGTACTCGACAAGGGCACAATCATTGCGCATGGCACAGCCGATGAACTCAAATCCAAAGTGGGCAAAGAGCGCACAGAAATCGTGATCGAAAAAAATGCGAACTTTGATAATGCCAAAAAACTGTTCGACGACGCAGGTATAAAAATCAACGAGGAAGAGCGCAGCATCAGCATTCCTACCGATGGCTCAGTACGCGCGGTAAAATCCATTTTAGATAAACTCACCAACGCGAACATCGAAATAGACAGCATGTCTGTGCACAAGCCAACGCTTGATGATGTGTTTTTGGAACTCACTCACCACTCTTAAACACCAGAAACACTTTAACTCTCACACTATGAATACCTCCTCTTCTTTTACGAATCGCACGAGCAACACACTCACAGACACATGGATCCTGATTGCTCGTAGCATCAAACACATCACCAAAAATCCCGATCAACTTCTTGGACTCACCATTCAACCAATCATGTTCATGTTGTTGTTCCGCTACGTCTTCGGCGGCGCGATCAACACCGGCGGTTCTACATATGTAAACTTTCTCGTTGCCGGCATTCTTATTCAGATGGCTGCGTTTGGCGCGCTCACCACATCGCTCTCCGTTGCCACCGATGTGCGCCGCGGCATTGTGGATCGTTTCAAATCACTCCCTATCGCAAGCTTTGCTGTTGTTGCAGGACATGTTGTCGGAGACCTCGTGCGCAACACGATATCAGCAGTCGTGATGATCGTCGTCGCATTCCTTGTGGGCTTCCGCCCAAATGCTGGCGTTGCAGATTGGCTCAGTATCGTCGGCTTACTACTCTTGTTCACCTTTGCAATGAGCTGGATCGCAGCCATCATGGGCTTGCTCGCTAAAAGTGTTGAAGCTGTGCAGTGGATGGGCTTTTTCGTGGTCTTCCCGCTCACCTTTGCCAGCGCTGCATTCGTGCCAACCAGCAGCATGCCAACAGGCTTGCGCATCTTTGCAGAAAACCAACCAGTCACACACGTCATCGAAGCGATGCGTTCACTCATGATCGGCACGCCTATGGGCAATCACATGTCGATGTCAGTAATCTGGTTTACTGCCATCATCATTGTCGCGGTTCCGATTGCAGCAAAACTCTTCCGCAGACACGTGAGCAAATAACATCACCAAAAACAGATCGCCTCAGCGGTCTGTTTTTTATTTGCGCGGCGTGATACATTTTGCCTATGAACACCCGCGTATTCGAACGCACCGGACGCGTTGCAGAAATCTTGAAAGAAGTGATGGGCGCAATTCCAAAAGGAACGCACGTCTACATGATTGGCGGCGCAGCACGAAATGCTGTACATGAAGCTCTCCACAAAAAAGCGCTGCCTCAACGCGATTACGATCTCTTGCTCATGGGCGACTTTGAAGGATTCGTAAAAAAGCTACGCACAGAACACGGATTTACTTACGGAAAAATTCGTCGCAAAAACCAAATCGTCTTGAGAAAAAAACTCGTACCCAAACCACAGAGCGTTGCTGACTATGTGTATCTTGATATTGATCGTACAGACGATACCAATGTGCTTCGCAACTTGCGTGAACACGCAGCATTCACCATCAATGGCTTTGCGATTCCGCTCAAAAAATTTCTCGTGCCACATATTTTGCCTCATGTGATTGCGTTGCCTCAATCCATCGCTGACATCAAGAACAAGCGTCTCGTTCTTAACCTTGCGGGGTATCAATATCATGCAGGCAATCTCTTTGCTGCGCTGCGTTTTATGTCGCTCGGATTCAAGCCACCGCGTAAATCAGAAATCGCACTTCTTCTCCAAGAACTCCCAAAGCTTGAAGCGTGGCGTTTTGATCGCAATGTCAAAAAAGTGTTTGGGTATGTCGGCGGAGAAAAACACGCTCGCGCTCTGGTGAAGCGTTTGGGTATTACTGTAGATATTTTTAATCAGAAAAAACTTCGCGCACTATGAACACCTACATTCTCAAAAAACGTGGTGACCAAAACACTGCACGACACGCTCGAAAAAATTCTGGGTAAAACGTAATATCGCGTTTATCGTTTGATTGATTTTTCGTAAAAAGCAATCCACTGTTTCACAGAAATTTTTGTCATCAACTCGCCGATCAAATCAAACGGGATGTGTTCTATTTTCTTAAATCGAATACACGACTTTCCCATATCCAGCTTTCCCACAACTCTTTTTGCATACTCTTTCACGAACCATTCATGCAGGGGTTTGTATGCATATATACCCATATGGTATAGATTGGTAGAATTTTTTTGTGATGCCAAAGCAACAAACGGTAATGGTTTTTTTGGATCACAATGATACCCTGCGGGATAGATGCTTTTTGGCACAACGTACCCAATCATGCCGTAGCCCATACCCTCTTCAAATCCTTTGGGTAAATTTTTTTTGATCACTGCACGTAATTTTTTAATTGCCTCTTTACGATCCTCTGAGAGTTCGTCGATGTATTGATTAACGGTAAGTGCGCTTGATTGCATAGATGTTATAATTTAGGATCGCATACCTGTGCCTTTTTTCAACAAGTACAAATTGAGATACACGAGCACAAGAGCAAACACAACAAGTATGGTCGCACTTATCCAGACAGAGACGGTTGAGAAATTATAAAATCCAAAACGAAAACCGTCGATCATGTACACGAGCGGGTTTGCATGCGAAAGCGTTTTCCAGATTCCCGGAAGTTTGTCAATTGCGTAAAATACTCCGCCAAGATATGTGAGCGGCGTTAAAATAAATGTGGTGAAGATGCTCGTGTCATCAAACTTTTTTGCAAAAATTGCATTAAGGAGGCCACCGAGTGAAAAAACGATTGCAGTGAGCACGGCAAACAGCACAATGATCCACAGATGGTTAATGTGCGGCCGCGTAAAAAACAACGACACCCCGAAAACAATCGCGCCAGTGAGTAGTCCGCGTGCAACACCGCCTGCGACAAACCCTGCAACAATCACCCAACTTGGTGTTGGAGATACCTGAAGTTCTTCAATATTGCGTGCAAACTTCATAATGAAAAATGAGCTCACGACATTCATATAGCTACTCGTGATAATCGCCATCATCACAAGCCCCGGCACGATAAATTGCATGTAGGAAACACCATGCACTTCGCTCAATTGACTACCAATAAAACTTCCAAACACAACAAAGTACAATGTTTGTGTGATCACTGGCGGAATGAGCGTCTGCGTCCAAATTCTCAAAAAGCGTTGAATTTCTTTTCGCGCAATGGTATTCAGCGCCGTGAGTTGTTGTTGAAATGTCATAACTATGTTGAAATGGCGTTAAGGAATAGTTGCTCCATGCGATTGCTTGTTGGTCGCAGCGCGGTCACTGTGATGCCTGCTCGCTGCAGCTGGGCGACGGCATCAGTGATGCTCTCTCCTTTTGCGAGGGTGATGGTAAGGGTATGCTCGTCAACGCGCACAATGGATGCGCCAAGCGTTTCGATGCCAACAGTGGTGCTCACTGTTGCCGTGTATAGTTCTTTTTCCAAACTACTGGTGAGGTTGCGGACTGTATCGCTCAACATAATTTTTCCACCATGAATAACTGCGGCATTTTTGCAGAGCTGTTCCACTTCTTCAAGATAATGCGTCGTGAGCAAAATCGTCACACCGGAACTATTCAGCTCTTGCAAGTACTCCCACATGCCGCGACGAAGCTCAACATCCACACCAGCTGTTGGCTCATCGAGGATGAGCAAACGTGGCTGATGCACAAGCGCTCGCGCGATCATCAAACGACGCTTCATACCACCAGAGAGCTCTTTGGATTGTACATCACGCTTCTCCCAGAGCTGGAGCTTTTTCAAAATCTCTTCAGCGCGCGGAAGTGCAACAGAACGCGGAATGCCATAGAATCCTGCTTGCTGTATGACAATATCAATGACTTTTTCAAAAATATTAAAATTGAACTCCTGCGGCACCACGCCGATCTGCTGTTTTACAAGATCAAGTTGCGCATCTAAATCATACCCAAACACAGAGACGGTGCCTGAAGTTTTTGTGACCAAGCCGGTCAGAATGCCAATGGTTGTACTTTTACCGGCACCATTTACACCAAGCAACGCGAAAAAGTCGCCCTCAGCAACACGCAAGTCAATGCCTTTGAGCGCCTCCGTACCACTCGAATACGTTTTCCTCAAATTTTTTAATTCAATTGCATGCATACACGAGAAGTATATCAAAACAACGGCATTGTGGATAACTGTTGCCGGCGAAACACTTCAATTGCAAGACACTCCAGTGCTTGTTGAATAGCACTGTCAAAACACACAACTGTCCATACAGGCAGTTGTGTGTTTTTTTATGCGGCAAAAGGAAATCCATGCTACACTATCGTGCAGTATGCGCACACAACATATTGTATTTATCCATGGTTTATTCATGAATCCGAAAAGTTGGTCACACTGGATTTCATACTTCACACAACTTGGATATATCTGTCACGCGCCTGCATATCCATACCACGACGGCGAACCAAGCACATTGCGCGCACGATATGATGCCCGATTAAGTACCGTCACACTTCAACAAGTAATAAGCACGTACGCGGCATACATTGCTGCACTCCCCGAGCAACCTATTCTCATTGGTCACTCTATGGGCGGCCTTGTAGTGCAAAAACTCATCAACATGGGCATGGGTGCTATGGGCATCTGCATCGATAGTGCACCACCAAAAGGGATACGTTCATTTCAATGGAGTTTTTTGCGCGCAAATTTTTCAACCATTGACCCAACAAAAGGAAATAGCATCTGCTTACCTTCTGTACAGTGGTTTCATTACGCATTTTGTAACACATTGACCATTGCACAAACGCAAAAAGAGTACACGCAATTCGTTGTGCCAGAAAGTAGGAACATTCCACGCTCAAGCATTGGACGTGATGGCGAAATTGATTTTAAAAAACCTCACGCTCCTCTGCTTTTTATCGCGGGAGAAAAAGATAACATTATTCCGGCAAAACTCAATAGAAATAATGCTGAGAGTTACAGAGACACAAAAAGTACTTGCGACTTTGTCGAATTCCCCTACCGCACACATTACATTTGTTCAATGTCAGGCTGGCAAGAGGTGGCTAGTACGACCTACCAATGGATAGTGCAAAAAAACGAAGTTGGATTTTTTCAATAACTTGCTAATATTTTTACAAGGCGTACACTGAATACACGTATGGACATAGTTCGTGAATATCGATGTCCTCATGACGGCAAACTCCTTTTTAAGGGAATCTTGATAGACAGTATCATCGAGATCAAATGCAAGCAGTGCCATGAGATCATTGTTTTTCAAGGAGCGCCTCAGGCATCCTTGCTATGCGCAAAAGCACACTGCCCACATCGTGTCCATTGTTAAAAAAGAAGCTCCTGAAGCTCGCATTCCCTGTGAGTTTTATTATTTATTTTTATAACGTATGGAAATGATTCCGCAACCTAAAACACCACTCAGCGCAAGCTTACTTCGTATTGCAATGGGTTGGCTTTTTCTCTGGGCTTTTATCGATAAATTATGGGGCTTGGGTTATGCTACTGCTGCGGCAAAAAGCTGGATTAACGGCGGATCGCCAACATATGGCTTCTTAAAAATGGGTGCGAAAGGTGTATTTGCCCCGCTGTTTCAGGCGCTTGCGGGCAAGGCCATTATTGACTGGCTCTTCATGCTTGCTCTTCTTGGTATTGGTGTGGCACTGCTCCTTGGGGTTGCTATTCGTTTTGCAAGTATCTGCGGTGTCGTATTAGTTGTCATGATGTGGATGGTTGTTCTTCCGCCGGCAAATAATCCTATTATCGATGACCATATCATCTATGCGCTTGTATTCCTCCTCATGGCATATCAACCATTATTCTTCTCACGCTTGAGTTTTTACTCTCAATGGCTCCCCTCGCGATTTGTACAACGTATGCCGTGGATGAAATGATCTAAAAAATAGGCTAAACAGCCTATTTTTTGTATACTATAGCAATATGACTCAAGAATTCAAAAAATTTCAAACGGTAGTGTTTTTTGGGCTACTCATCATCATGATAGGATTGTTTCTCTGGATCATCCGTCCATATATCTACCCCCTCTTTTGGGCGACGGTATTTGCGATTGTATTTGCACCAGTGTACAAAAAAATCCTTAGCCGCACGAAACAAAAATCACTGAGCGCCGGCCTTACTGTCTTGATTATTGTACTCCTTGTCATTATTCCACTTCTAGCAGTATTAGGCTTGGTTGTGCAACAAACCATCACTGCATACTCAACAATCACAAACCCACAAAACATCGCCAACATTCAACACACGATCACTGATATTCTTGAACTTCCAACCGTTCAGGAGATCGCTATACGTTTTGATCTCTACAACAAACTTGAGAGTGTTATGCAAAGCATTGCAAGCACCGGCATTCAATGGCTCACCGTTGGCTCTCTGAACACCGTCACAGCTATCGTTCAATTTGTAATCATGCTCTACAGTTTGTACTATTTGCTCAAAGATGGTGAACACTGGCTCAAACGCTTTTGGCATTTGATTCCGTTGGGTGAAGAAAACGAAAAAATACTCACTGAACGTTTTATTTCAACAACCAAAGCAACGCTCAAAGGAAGTATTCTTATTGGCATCGGACAAGGTCTAACTGGAGGAATTGTATTTGCACTCATTGGCATTCCTGCTGCGGCCTTTTGGGGGCTCATTATGATTATTGCGGCAATGATTCCTGCGGTGGGAACGGCTTTCGTGTGGGTGCCAACTGCACTATATCTTTTTGCTACACAACAATGGGCTCCAGCATTAATACTCAGCGCAGCAGGGCTTGCTATGGGCACTTTTGATAATGTCATACGCCCATCGCTTGTTGGCAAAGACGTGCAAATGCATCCTGTAGTGATTTTGTTTTCAACACTGGGTGGTATCGGCGTATTTGGTATTTCCGGTGTGGTCATCGGCCCCATTATTGCCGGATTCTTGATCAGTGTTCTCTCAATGTACGAACAACGCTACGAAGCACAGCTGTAAAATGAAAAACCGCCACGTCTTTCGCGAATGACGTGGCGGTTTTTTCATTAGCTTCTTACTGACCAAGCTGTGTTCCCATCCACGCCATCATCGCATAGGCTGTATTCAGTGCAATGTTGCTCGCATCTTTCTCTTCGTTATACTGAACACCACCTTTATTACCTTGTAAGCCTGTGATGAAATCGATGCCGCTTTGGTTGTTTTTTACTCGTTGATCGGCAGTAATGTCGTGAGCATCATACCCGATCACTGCCCATGCAGTTGTTGAAGAGTTAGAAGCTGCGTCTAAGGAATACCCCCAGCCACCGTCTGGGTGTTGTCCACGCTTCATAAAATTGAATGCGCTCTTACGAGGATCGGTCAGCTCGATTTGATGTTTTGCTTTATGTCCCTTGAACTCTCCGGCAAGCATGAGCCATGCTGCTGTAGTGTCAACATCGCTGGTAGAATTCACGCCATATCCAAATCCACCATCTTCATTTTGACATGTCAACGATGCTTTCATCGCACGACGCAGCGGTTTTGAGCTAAATTTTTCGCCAGCCGCAACAAGCGCAAGGCCAGCAAAAATATCATCATTACACAACGATGCATCACCAAATTGACGATCGCTCATCGTATTTTTTAGTCGACGAACAAAATCAATACCATCAGAGTTGCGTGGATCAAGCCCAAGAGAAACTAATGCCAAAATATGACGCGAAATTTCTGATGCAGCATTTGTTTGCGATGCTTTTGGATGATAGGCAACAACACGATCAACCATTGATTGAAACGTTGTATCATCAATCACGTCGTTTCCATAGAGCGCTCGAGCCTGAGCAATAGCTTGTACAGCCCATTCCGTGGTTGCACGACTCTCCCCCACCTTGCCATCAACGGTATGATGTACCAAATACTCTGCGCCGCTGCGCACCTGATCTTCAATGCTTGATGTGGAAAAAAATGAAAGTATTTCAGGGTATTCTGCGTAGACAGTTAATGTTGCGTTCACCGAGCGTGTAAAGCCATCAGCAACAGCCTCTGCTGTGTATTCACCGGGAGTGTTGAATGTAAACTCCACTTCACCATCTACATTTGTATGCTTAATGCTGCGCCCAATTGTGACATCAGCATTTTCGACAGGAAAATATTCACCTTCATTTGTCAACCAATCAGTCACCACAAAATATTCTACTTTTGCAACAATAGGATTTCCTTCAACCACATGGTTCTTGTCCAGAGTCAAACGTAACGGAGAAATATCCGCATACCCTCCAAACGTCAATAATACTTCATCGCCATCCTGCACTTCCGTGTAATCGAGACTAGCAGTCATTGATTCAAGATTCAGATATGACCCCCAATACTCACTGTAATCTATAGCATTTGTATATTCACCGATTGCAGTGATAAAAAAACCATACTCACTCGCATCAAAAGAGTACTCAAACCCACCATCCTGAGCAGCAGCATCAAGCGCGCACATAGCGTTAAAGCCGGTAAGGGCATGCTCTTCTTCAGCAGAATCAATTACCGTACAACCATCGTCTGTGATATATACGGTTGAGTTGTACACTGTATCACTGGATGTTTCAATTCGGACGTTCACGCCTGCATATGATGCCGCGTGTGCTGCCTGTGCTCCAATGCACAGCATTACGACTGTAAGAATGCTTGGTAATACTGTTCGTGTGTTCATATATATCATTAATTATTTTCTTTCAAATTTCCATGTCACCGTATCGCCATCATGGACTGTTGCTTGAGAGACACCAACACTAGAATATTTTCCATTGATGTACAAACTCCAGTAAAACCCGGCACGCTTGTCTTCTTTTAATCCGAGAATTGTTGAAATGTACTTACCAATACCCGGGAAATTTTTCTCGACAAATGCGAAACCGTCTTCCTTTGCGAGCGTCATGACATTGTATACCGTATCGCCATCATAAGTGGTGACAATATAATCCTCCACATCTGCCCCCACTGGAACAACATGCATTGCAACTGTGATGATTTTTTCTTGCTGCTCATGGGCGCTCTCAGCTGAATTGGTGTTGGTATGTGCATGTGTATTCACCTGCGTTTCTGCGCTAGGCACCTCTTCATCTTCTTGCTCAACGGCAGCATCTGTACTCGTGTGTGATTCTGTCTCTATTATTGTAAGTGGCGTATGTGTACTTTCTTCAAATGCCTCTTCTTCGAATCCTTTAGCAAGAGTTGCATGTTGATTTTCCACGACTACGAGATCATGGGACAAGTCTGTGGGTGGTGAAAATGAATGTGCACACACCGCAATCGCCAATACTACAAAAAAAATGGCAGATGTGAGGAAGATAGTGATTTTGTAGTGTCGTGCATTCATACGAAAATAAAAACCGAAGGTGAGCTTCGGGCATAACGATGATGATTCGCGTGTCCCTTGGCTCGAGGTGAACATCGACAGACAGAGATCTGACTCGTCTAGCTTTCGCTAGCATTACAGTTGCGGCACAGCTCCGGAATGATACCGGAATTCCCTGTTATGTGATTGTAAAAAGCATAATATGCGATATCAACAACATCGTCAAATACCCTATAAACACGGGGTCCCTGCTACGGCGTTCACCCGCTGTTGCGTTGATAATACAAAACAACAATATTGCTTCGCTCCGCTCGCAATGACATGGATAGAGTTCAGTGCTCAAAAAGAAGGTTTGTCATTGCGAGGAGTGAAACGACGAAGCAATCTTGTTGTTTAAAAAAAATCCGATGAGAATTTTATTTGAAGAAAATATTTTTGCGGAAAAAAAATATGTGATGAAGAAAAATTGTGTAGAAAAAATATTTTTTGGACAAAAACTATTTACATATTTTTTATATGCTTGTATACTAATAGGGACTTCGATTAAAAGAAGGAGGTGAACACAATGGCAACAAAAAAGAAAACAACAAAACGCAAACCTGCTAAAAAAGTAGCAAAGAAAAAAGTCGTTCGCAAAGCAGCTCGCAAAACGTCTAAAAAACGCCGCTAGTTCGCAACGAACATAAAAAATAGACTCAATGTTTTTCAAAGAGTCTATTTTTGTAAAAAATTTAAGAGTAAAAAAATATCACGGCATTATGTCGTGATATTTTTCAAAGCTATTATCCGAGGATAGATGTTTTAGCAGCGCCAGCAACACGGAATTTTACGACTGTGCGAGCTGGAATAGTGATTGCTTCACCAGTCTTTGGATTGCGGCCCTGACGAGCTTTGCGATCTTGTTTAACGAGCTTACCCAAGCCTGGAAGAACACATTGACCAGCTTCTTTAGCTTCTTTATAAGCAGTCATAACGATCAACTCCCAGAATTCTCCAACTTGTTTTTTGGACATTCCAGTTTTTTCAGCGAGGTATGCTACCAGCTGAGCTTTCGTCATTGGTTTTCGCATAAATAATGCATTAAGTTAAATTGATTACGCGTCGTATTGTACCGTGAGGCTGTAAAAAACACAAGTAAATACAAGGAAAAATATCCACAGGTGAGAAAAGTAGGTTCAAATCTCCATCAACCTGTCAAGTTTTGGCACTCTACCATTACTGCTTGTTCCACGTCACTGTCGCAAGGATGCCGTTTACAATGTTGGAAATAGTAGGAACATCATAACGATCAGAAAGGAATAGTGCTGTGAAATTTTCACGCGTAATTTCAATACGCAAGGTTGTACCCTCATCTGCCGTACCGTTTGGAATCATGCAGGGCTGAACATTTGTTACGCCAACAGCAATGGGATTACCGGCAACTCCCTTCAACTTGTCACAAGCCACTTTGGTTTGTTTTGGAAGGATTTGAATTCGCAATGGAAGCGGCTCTGAGACAGCTTGACCCGGCACCTTCACATCAATGAGGGTCACTCGAGTATCTATTGCACTCAACTTTGACTCTACACCCACTACAGAAGGATATTGAAACGTTATGGTTTCATTGGAGAACGTTTGCGATGTCACTACAGCCTCTTCTTTTGTTTCTCCGGGTAACTGCTCACCATTAAAATTCACAAACGAAAAATAAAATGCGCCGCCCGCAATCACCGCGCCAGTTATAAACACTGCTATAAAACGATATGCTGCTGGAATCATCAGAAGGAGTATAGCAAAAAAACATGACTACGCATATACTGGTGCTATATGATTTGGATAGAGATTATCATGAAGCTGTGTCTTATTGCTCTCCTTCTTGTCGTCATCATTCCTTTTGCATCATCGGGGCTACGCGGCGCTTTTTTCGCACCAAGCGATCCGCGCGCCATCGCACAGATGATTCAGATGCTTGAACTTAAACCAAGCGATACCATTCTGGACATTGGCTCAGGCGACGGTCGCGTCGTGATAGCGCTCGCTCGTGCTGGTGTGCATGCTATCGGCGTGGAAAAAAATATTTTTCTTGTCTGGATTTCCCGTTTACGTATCCGGCACAACGGATTGCAAAATCGAGCTATAATTGTGCACGCAAGCATTTGGTCGTATTCATGTAGACATCTAACCGGTGTCACAGTATTTGGCATCCCCTACATCATGGGGCGCTTAGAAAAAAAATTGCAGGAAGAGCTCCCTCTTGGAGCAAGAGTTGTGTCGAACCGATTTATCTTTCCATCGTGGATCCCGAAACGCAGTCAGCACAATGTACATCTCTATACACAAAACACCTCGATGAATTGAGGTGTTTTTGTTAAGCGTGCCATTGATGAAATTATGTTACGAGCCAAATACCAATGATAATAATGAGATAGTAACGACAGCTGCGGCGCAAAATACAGAGCTCGAAATAAGCATCAACGCTTCAGAGCGATGTGCATTCATACACGTAATTTTTTAATTTTATTTTTTGTACTGTATAAGTATATCACATGTTACGCTTTTTTTCAAGAAGGCTCAGATGAGGCGGTCGACCGCGCGCCGAGCTGTTATATACAGTGATTGGTTCGGTTTTCTTTCTTGGTGTTTTCCCAATATTTCAACTGCGCGCCTATACATACGCTGATACTCCGGATCTGCAAACACACTCGAGAGCGGCATCCCTCTCTTCTCGCTAAAACGTACAGCTAAATACAACGCCTGTGCCTTGAGGGCAACTGCATATGCTTCGAGATACGCAACATCTTGTAATTGAGAAATACTCAACGAGGCGCGCTCTCCGACCGTAGGATCGCTCATATACTGTTCTAAGTGTCTTTGCACTTCATTCATATCTTCTTCGTGAGGCACTGCAAGCAGAATAGTGTGCACATGCTCAGGCTTAAGTTTCCAAACAAATATTTCCAATCTTTCAGGAGAGATCAAAAACACAGGTTCGGGACTCCTACCCCCTTCTGTAAGCTCTAACGCTCCACCACTAGGCAAACGTACATGAAGGCTACGAAGCTCATCAAGACTACGGTTAGATTCAATCAGCGCATCTACACGTTCTTCTGTCGCTGAACGATAATATTCATCCAGACTTTGTGCAATTTCTGCTCCAGCATTTGCTTCAACAGATAAACTAATACGCTCACCAAGAGAGCGCTCTTCTTGACCTAATTGACCAACAAGACGTAATGGATTTCCGCCATGACGAATACTTTCTACTATATGGAATCTTTCAACAATCGGATTAATCGCAAAGTGGTCTGCGCCGCCTATCACTCTAACCTCAGAAAGTTCATTATCATATTTATCAAAAACATAATGTAAAATTTCATGCACGATAGTATCCTTATAATCCTCTGGTCCGATATAAATAACTTTTTTTTCAGGCACATAACGTCCCCAAGTACCCATAGAAAAAAGTCCACCATCTACAAGCCATGCTTGAATTGCTGTGTATATACCCCGATCTTGAATCACTTCTTCAAAAGCTGCGATAACAGACGGATCAGTTGGTAGACGGTCAGCGTACCGCGCCAGTAATGCAGCCCGCTCTTCATCTGTGGTAAGAGACACAAATGCTCCAAATTCATGATAGAGATCAAAACCCTCTGGAAAACCTCCAGTAATTTCAGGAGAAGTAACCGCTTCGAATGGTTGAGTAAGCGCATGAAGACGAGATGGTGCGTAGTCTTGCTTTTCCCCACTTGCTGCATGTGTTGGTATCTCAGTGTTAGGAACATTTTTTGCATGAGCATCCCCGGACTCCAAAGAGAGCGCGGTTGCTGCGACTGCAAGATTTCTCAATCCTTTACGCCAAATTTCTTTCATAAAACATAGTATGCCATATCTCTATGTAATCAAAAAGCCCGGGCTTCCCGGGCTTTTTAGAAACAATTATTCTTCGTCTTCGTCAACTGGAGCACCACCGCGTTCTTTCACAACAGCTTCTGCAACATTGCGAGGTACTTCGTCGTACTTCTCAAATTGCATCGAAGCGTTGCCACGACCTTGGGTCATAGAACGGAGAGATGTGGTGTAGCCAAACATTTCAGCGAGTGGAACGAGAGCAGAAACAACTTTGACGTTGTTGCGATCGGTCATGCTGAGAATTTGTCCACGCTTTGAGTTGATGTCGCCCATCACGTTGCCCATGTAGTCTTCAGGAACGATGACTTCGAGCTTCATGATAGGTTCGAGCAACACTGGTTTTGCTTTCTTCGCAGCGAGCTTGAATGCTTTTGAACCAGCAATTTTGAACGCTGCTTCGTTGGAGTCAACTTCGTGGTATGAACCGTCAGTGACAGTGACTTTGATATCGAGCATTGGGTAACCAGCGATGACACCGCGATCAAGTGCTTCACGAATACCTTTTTCGATTGCAGGAATGTATTCGCGAGGAATGACACCACCACGAGTACCGTCGACAAATTCAAAGTGTTCAACTTCTTTGCCTTCTTCAGCTTCGCTTGCAAGCACTTGCATAGGCTCAACAGTGACAACGCAATGACCGTATTGACCACGACCACCGGATTGTTTGATGTATTTGCCTTCGCCTTCTGCTGAGTCGCGAATCGTTTCTTTGTACGCAACTTGTGGTTTACCCACGTTTGCTTCAACTTGGAATTCGCGTTTCATACGATCGACGATGATTTCCAAATGCAACTCACCCATACCAGAGAGAATTGTTTGGTTCGTCTCCATGTCGGACTTCACATGCAATGTTGGATCTTCTTCTACCAAGCGAGCAATAGCCAAGCCCATTTTTTCTTGGTCGGCTTTTGTCTTTGGTTCAACAGCGATCGAGATCACTGGTTCTGGGAATGTGATCTGCTCTAACATCATTGGATGATCTTCGTCAGCGAGTGTATTGCCAGTCACCGTTGCTTTTAAGCCCACAGCTGCGGCGATGTCGCCTGCACCGATCTCTTTGATCTCTTCACGTGAGTTTGCATGCAAACGCACCAAACGAGAGATGCGTTCTTTCTTGCCGGTGTTGACGTTGAGCACGTATGAACCAGAAGTGAGCACACCAGAGTACACGCGAATGAAGACTAATTTTCCGACAAATGGATCAGCTGCAACTTTAAATGCGAGCGCTGCAAGAGGTTCTTTTGGATCAGCTTTGCGTTCGATTTTTTCTTCTTCGTTGTCTGGGTTTGAGCCAACAGTTGCTGGAATGTCGAGTGGAGATGGGAGGTATGCAACGATTGCGTCCAACAAATATTGGACACCTTTGTTGCGGAGTGCAGCACCGCAAAGCACAGGAACGATTTCGTTGGCAATTGTTGCTTGGCGTAACACGCGTTGCATATCTTCAATAGAAGGCTCGTTGCCTTCGAGGTATGCGTTCATGAGTGCTTCGTCTTGTTCAACGATTGCTTCAACGAGTTGTGCACGGAATTTTTCTGCCTTCTCTTTCATGTCAGCTGGAACATCGGTTTCTTCAAACTCTTTGCCGAGCTCATCTTTGTAGATGACAGCACGACGAGTGATGAGGTCGATAATACCAGTGAACGTGTCAGCAGCGCCGATCGGAAGTTGGATTGGGTGTGCGCGCTTGGTGAGACGTTCGTGGATCATGTCGAGATCTTTGTAGAAATCGGCACCTGTACGATCCATTTTGTTCACAAAGCACATACGAGGTACGTTGTATTTCTCAGCTTGGCGCCACACAGTTTCAGATTGTGGCTCAACACCAGCAACGCCGTCGAATACGACAACGCCACCATCGAGCACGCGGAGAGAGCGTTCAACTTCAACAGTGAAGTCCACGTGTCCTGGAGTGTCGATCAAGTTGATTTTGTGATCTTTCCAAAAACAGGTTGTTGCAGCAGCAGTGATCGTGATACCACGTTCGCGCTCTTGTTCCATCCAGTCCATGGTTGCTTCGCCTTCATGCACTTCGCCAAGTTTGTGTGTGCGACCAGTGTAGAAGAGCACGCGTTCAGAGACGGTTGTTTTACCAGCGTCGATGTGCGCGATGATACCGATGTTGCGAGTATCCTTTAAGGGATAATGTTCAACGTCAATTTTTTGTTCAGCCATATATTCCTATAGATAATTTTTTTAAAAAGTTTTTAGGCTGAGAGTGATGCGTAGCGCTGGAACCATTTCTGCGACCGAGGCGTAGTTGGCACTACGTCGAGAGAGCGGAAATGGTGAAGCGCAAGCCCAGAAGGGGTCGCAACAGCCGGGTGGCCGGCTACGCCGGACAGCAGGGCTGTGCGACAGCGCTCCAGCATAAAACTTTTTACGCGAAGTGGGCAAAGGCGCGGTTAGACTCTGCCATGCGCTGAACGTCTTCACGCTTCTTCACAGCATCGCCAGTGTTTTCTGCAGCAGCCATGAGTTCTTCAGCGAGCTTCATTGCCATTGGTTTGCCTTTGCGAGCACGAGCAGCTTCGAGGATCCAACGCGTTGCAAGTGTGAAGCGGCGTTCTGGGCGCACTTCGATTGGCACCTGGTAGTTGGCACCACCAACTCTGCGAGCTTTGACTTCGAGAGATGGAGAGACATTCTTCATCGCTTTGAGCCATACATCGTAGCCGGCTTCACCTTTTTGTTCTTGAATGAAATCAAATGCATCATACAAAATTGAAGTTGCAACAGTTTTCTTACCACGTTGCATGATGTAGTTGATGAATTTTGCCACTTGAGTTGAGTTGTAGCGAGCATCAGGAAGGATGGTACGCTTTGGGGCTGGTTTTCCACGCATAAAAGTGTTTCAGTTTCCGATTAATTCTTTGGTTTCTTCATACCGTAGACAGAGCGCGTCACACGTCGACCATCTACACCTTGAGCGTCGTATACACCACGCACAATGCGATAGCGCACACCTGGCAAATCTGGAACGCGACCACCTTTGATCATCACGATACTGTGTTCTTGGAGGTTATGACCTTCACCTGGAATGTATGCGGTGACTTCGACACCATTGCTCAAACGTACACGAGCGATTTTACGCAAAGCGGAGTTTGGTTTTTTTGGAGTCATTGTACGAACAGCTGTACACACACCACGTTTGAATGGTGAGTTGAAATGAACACGCGTACGTTTCACAGCGTTGATTTTGCTGTGAAGCGCAGGGCTTTTGGATTTGTGCTTGAGGCTTGAGCGGCCTTTGCGCACCAATTGATTGATTGTAGGCATAAAAATAGACCAAGTGCTACTTGGTAGGGCGAACACATAAATGGCACACTGTCGCGACGTGAAGTCGCGACCACAAGCGGCTTGTCGTTCGCTTTTTGTCTCCTTCGACGTACATTTCAGTACGCCTCAGTCGCCAAAAAGCTGCACGACATCGCATTGCGCTCATTTCTGAGTCCGCGTAGGATATTAAAGGTATTCACTTCTCTGATCTTCTCAGTTCTTTGGAAGGTCAGAATTGTGCATTACCGCTTGAATAAGATCGTTTTCGTCAGCCATGACTACTTGCGAGGAACTGAGAGAATATACAAGAAAGGAAGGAAAACGTCAAATAGTACGTAATGGTTCAATACCTTCGCAACACTCTGGTGTTGTGTACTGGAGTAGAGTGTTGGATATGCCCTACACTCAAAATCCTCATATCCCCAAGCTCCG